>JAYVNW010000028.1:0-11842 GCA_043758225.1 Candidatus Kuenenia sp.
CTGATGTTCAGATCTGACCATTTCCTGCAACTGGAGTTCAAGATGAAATCATTTAACTGGCTGTCGAATTTAAAACTGCGTCTCACGAAATCCCGGGGAAAGCGTCGTACCACTCGCCGCACACATTCATGTGCGAGTGTTTCGCTGCAACTGGAACCTCGTGTTTTGCTCAGCGCCACAGCGGGGTTCGATGTGGCCACCCATGAACTTCATGTTGCCTCCACCGGGGCAGAATCGCTGACAATAGCCAGCGATACGAATGGTCATGTGACCTTCAATGGCTCAGTGGTTAAGAATGCGTCGGTCGATCTAAACGCCTCGGAAGTTAAATCTATTTCAGTTGATGGAGGAGTTGGCCTAAATGCGATCAGCCTGAGCGGAGTAACGAAAGCGACCTTCACAAGCCTGACATCGGTGAAAGTGAACGGCAACGGCGGCAATGACACTATTGTTGGCAGTGAATTCGACGATGTGATTTACGGAGGTATCGGCGACGATACTGTTGTCGGCGGAACGGGTAATGACACCATCTTCGGTGGATTGGGTAATGACACCATCTTCGGTGGATTGGGCAATGACAAACTTTACGGTGGCCTGGGTGATGACAAGCTGAACGGCGACGAAGGCAACGATACGATCTCCGGTCAGGACGGAACGGATACCGTAAATGGCGGAGCTGGCGACGATTTGATCAGTGGGGATGCAGGTAACGATACGTTGAGCGGCGATGACGGGCTCGACAATATCAGCGGAGGTATCGGCGACGATACTGTTGTCGGCGGAACCGGGAATGACACCATCTCCGGTGGATCGGGCATGGACGACATTTCTGGCGGCGAGGGTAACGATAATTTAAGCGGTGATGATGGCAACGATATCATCAGCGGCGATGCCGGAGACGATGTCGCAAAGGGTGGACTCGGGAATGACAGCATTGATGGCGGACTTGGTTCGGATATTCTGAACGGGAATGATGGAAACGACACTCTCAGCGGCGGGGACGGCAATGACAATCTCTACGGTGATGCCGGTGACGACATTGCTCATGGGGGATTCGGAAATGATCTCGTCGATGGAGGAATTGGAGCCGACACTCTGAATGGTGATGAAGACGACGACTCATTGTTCGGTGGCGACGGTAATGACAATGTGACCGGGGGCCCCGGGACGGATGACATTCACGGCGGCTACGGAGACGACAGTCTTCACGGTGGCGGTGTTGACACCATCGACGGCGGAGCAGGAGATGACACTGAAGACGATGATGGTGAAGATGGTCTGTGAGGCAATCGGCCAATGACGGTTTGCCTTCCTTCAGCTAAAGTCGTCAGACCCAGGAGGCAGACGACCGGTACCGCAAATCGCTGGCAAACTCTGGGACCAGTCACCTGCTGATCGCCTGAGGGCACGGTGCTGACGTACTGATTTAGTTTCGAATTTGGAACTCCTCGGAATTTTCCGGGGAGTTCCTTTTTTTTCACAGTCACTGACGGAATCTCGTCGAGCCAGATCAAACCTCCGATTAGACCTCTGGCAGGAAACCAATTACGTATCATTCGCAGGCTGCCGATTGTGTGAACGTCGTACAGACTGTGCCTTCCCGCCTGCTTCCTGCTCATCCGTCGGCACGACATCGCGTCGAAGGCCATCATCGGGATCGTAGCGCGGAGTTTGTGCGGTATCGCCGTCGGGGTGTTGGAACCATTGTGCTGTGGCTGATTGTGGGTCATATCGTCATCGGTTTCTAAACTCATTAGAATTGGCTGTCGGTATCAGTTACACGTTCAGCCAGCGGAGCGCTTACCATGCATGAGACGAAGAAGATGAGTTGGCTCCAGAGATTCTTTGTGGCGATCTTTCCGCGAAGCTGGGCCGAGTCGATGGAAGCCGATTCGCGACGCTGGATGATGCGCTGCCGGTGCGGTTTCGCTCAGTCGATCTGGGAGTTGGGCGGTATCCGCTGGAAGGCCACCGGCAATCCGCGTTCGTTCAGAAAGTGTCCGCAGTGCGGCCAGCGCACCTGGCACACAGTGTCCCGCACACGATCCGATGACCCGCAGTCACCCACTGGGCCAGACGCTGCACTACAAATGATTGAGATTTTGTTTTCCTGAGAAGATTTTGGAACAACAGAATCGCAAAAACCGAAGTCTCACGACTTCGGCTACTGGCAATCTTGAAACTAGTGACTGCGATTCACGGGAGCATGGCACGAAGGGTCACGACATGCTGCGAACCTTGATGAAGTTTGATGAGACACGAGACGAGGTCCGCCTGGATTTTTCTGTGCCGACGGAATCGCTGCTGACTCAATTGCGAGAGTTGTCGGGAACGCAACTGCCGGTCGGCGGAGGCTTGATTCCTAGGTCACGCGTCACGGTGGAAGACGGCGAGTTGCGAGTTACGGAATTCGGACGCAGGCTCCTGCGCGGGCGAGTCGAGTCACTGCCGCTGGGGTGCTCACTGATTTTGTCTTCGTCGGCACCCCTGTTGAAAGTCGGCGTGTATTTGTGGCGATTCACGGCGATCTGCGGACTCTACTTCGTGTTGCAAGGCGCTGTGTTGGGGGGGCTGTCATTTCAAGCGGTAGTGGAGAGTTTCATTTTCTGTAGCCTTGTGGGCAGTCTGGTGTTTCCCGAGTTGTGGGGCCGCCGCTGGAAATTCCGTCGGATCGCGGCGGTGCTCAGCCAGCGATTAAAGGCGAAAAACGACGCGGAGCTTCAAGCCGTCAGCCAGGACTCGAATCTCGCAGGGCTGTTGCTTGTGTTGCTGGTCTGGACCAGCGCGATCGTCACGCTTCTCCGGGACTGTTTTCCTGTTGATTACGACGGTAGCGTTCTGGTCACGGGCGTAGTCATCGAGCTGATTCTCCTTCACCGAGCCAAACTTTCGAAGATAAAAACAAACTTCTTTGAAAGGCAGCCTGCATGGAACCGTGGATTTCTGCCGAGCCTCAGAAACATGAAATCAGTTCTGAAATCGGGATTCCAAAACTGGCGCGAAGGGAGGCGTAATTTGTCCGTAAGGGATTCTTGCGAAACGACGCTGCAACGCGGCACGGCGAGTATGTGAGGAACAGCCCGACAGCCACGGTGTTGTTCTGCTAACGGGCAGTAAGGCTGCTCGAAAATACGTTTAGACTTTGTGACCGGTTGTGGTACCCTAAGTCGAATACTGGCTCGCGAGAACACGGTTGAAATGTCTTATTAGCCGATCAGAGGTTGAGTATGGCACGGCAGACTCCGGGCAACCATCCATCAGTGGTGTTTCGAGCGAAGAAGCGGCGCCAGATTGCGATCCTGTGGTTCGGACTTCCATTCATTGGAGTCATTGTATGGTTCGAACAATTCCCGCAACAACTCAACAATGCAGTGGCTGGTACTTTGGCAATCGTGGCAATAAGTTATGTCGCCTTCGCAGTGATCTTCTCATTGCTGAACTGGCGATGCCCGTGTTGCAATAAATGGCTGGGGAAGGAACTGAGTCCATTTTCCTGCCGCAATTGTGGCGTCGGACTCCGACGATGAATTTGTCCGCGACCATGTCTCGCATCCGACAGATCTGCCGTTCCAGCTACCTCCTTTGGAGCAACACTCGGTCGATTTGCGAGACCAAGGGCCGCCGCCGTTCCAACCGCTACACCGTCATGTCCGGTGGATCGGTCGGCATCGCCTGGGCGGCGGGCTTGTCGTCCGTGAAGCCGGTCATGAACGGCAGCGGAAAGCAGGATATTATTTTCCGTTGCTCACGTCAGTCGAGCAAAGCCGGTGTGACGAACCGGAACGCCGATCGATTGCAGTCGTTGCTGCACATCGCCAAGGCGAATCGCTTCCGCCAGTTCGGTGAAAACGGGTTCGAGTGCAGCGAGATATCGCGTGATGTGATGTTCCTTGTGCGCGAAGCTGGGATAAAATCCGCTGCCGGTGAGGAAACCTGTCTGCAGCATCCGCGCCGTCAGCAGCGTTCCCAGCGCGGCCGCTTGCTCATGATCGAAACTCAGGTGTAGTAAGGCCGGGTGACCGGAGATTTTCACCGGCACTCCCAAACGCTGGCCGAGATTCCTCCAGCCGTCACGCATCAGGCCGCCGATGTGAAGGGCGTGAGCCGCGATGTTGACCTCGCGCAGTTTTCGGATCGTTGCCAGGGCCGCCGTCGGACCAACGGCTTCGGTCCAATAGGTGCTTGAAATGAATGACGTTTGAGCGGCTTCCATGACTCGTCGCCGACCGATGATCGCAGCCAACGGGTGACCGTTGCCGAGTGCTTTGGCGAAAACGGCGATGTCCGGCATCACGCCGTACTTCAGATGCGCGCCACCGAGATACATTCGCCAGCCGGACGAGATTTCGTCGAAGACCAGTGTCGCGCCACAGCGGTCGCACAGTTCGCGAACACCTTCGAGAAAGCCCGGCTCGGGGTCGGTCGAACGAGTCGGCTCCATCACGACCGCCGCAAGTTCGCTGCCGTGACGGGCGACGAGCTGCTCAAGTTCGTCCATTCGGTTGTAAGTGAATGGCAGCGCGGTCCCGGCGAGTCCCCGCGGAACCCCCGCCGGTGCGAGACCTGGCAACAAGTGCCCTTGCAGGCTGTCCCCCGCACCGCCCGGACTGACGTTCGCCGCCAAATACCAATCGGACCAGCCGTGATAGCCGCAGAAGGCAATCTTGCCGCGCCCCGTCGCGGCGCGGGCGATCCGGACGGCAACCGCCATCGACTCACCGCCCGAACGAGCGAAGCGCGCCTGCTCGGCCCACGGATGTAACTCAATGAGCAGCTCGGCCAGCTCAACTTCCTCGGCGGCATTGAGCGTGGACATCGAACCGAGCGCGATGCGTCGCTGCACCGCCGCCGTGACGTCCGGGTCGGCGTATCCCAACAGGCACGAACCGATGCCGGAGGTGGTCATGTCGATGAAGCGACGACCGTCGAGATCAATCACTTCGCAACCGCGCGCCTGGTGAGCGTATGCCGGCCAGAGTCCCGCAGCGAACATCTCCGGACGCTTGCTGAGCAGTTGCGTGCCGCCGGGAATGAGCTGCTTGGCGCGTGTGTAGGTCGCTTGCGTCCGCGCACCGACGAGAGCACTCGGCGCGGAATCATCGCCGAAGCGAACACCAAATGCGGTGACAGCGTAGCGCCAAAAGAGATCCTGGATGTCGTCGGCGGACCACTGGGCAATTTCGGCGGCGTGCTTCATCGACAGCAACTGTTCGTAGATCGCCAAAATCGGTCGGCCGTCGCAATGAGGAAATTGCAGCTGGAAGCGATCGACATCCACGTATTGCCACGCTCGCCCAAGCGCGGCATACTGTCCGTGAAAGTAAGTCGCATCGACGCCATCGGAGCCATACAGAATCCGTCGCCGATCCTCGCGCGAGAACAACGTGATCAGCGGGCGCACGTCGGTCACGGCCGAGACGTCGTACCAGAGATTGGGCATGTCGCGGAGCTGATCGATCGCCTGGCGGATCGGCCAATATGTAAAGCTGCGGGCGCAATGGGCGAGAATCCATTTGATGTTCGGATAGCGGCGCGTTGTGAATTCTCGCAGGTCCTGCAGATTAAGATCGTCTGCACAACCGTGGAATCGCGAGAGATGCATCGTCACCCACAGTCCCAGTACATTGGCGAGTTCCAACTGTTCGTGCGGCAGAAATTCATGGATCCGACATTGCGCGATCTCGCCCGTGACGGAGAATAGTCGGTAGGGCTTGAGTCCGATGAATCCCTGCTCTCGCACGTCGCGTTCGATGTCCTCGACACGGCACGATGGAGTCACGAGCCGATTCATGCGGGATTGAGGATCCTCCTGGACCTGTTCGATGCACCAACGGTTGTGTGCCGTGACGTCGATGCCCTGAATCGGCGTCCCCAGCACAAGAAAATGGGTCTCACGACCGGGATACAACCGGGCGGCCCATTGTTGCAGTGCTGAGAAGTCGGTCTGTCCCCACGCGCTGGACGGAGACGCGGCCGCCGTCAGATGCTCGGGATGAAACATGTGGATGTGCGCGTCGAACACGCGATCCGGAACGAAGTCTTGCAACTCGTCATCCCAAATCTGTTGATCGTGCGGGGAATAGTCGGAGAGGGAAGCGGGCATGATGTGTCTCTGAATTTATGAGCCGTCGGCGCTAGCCTCGGGCCATACTGCTAGAATATCGGGGTCCAATGGCCCGCGGCTAGCGCCGTCGGCTCACGAGTTGAACGGTATTGCGTTTAACTCCTCCAATTCATGAATCACGGGCGATGGATTGCCAACTGCGAGATTCGACGCTGGCCAGAGCGGCCAAATTCACTCGCAGGGTCTGCAGGCCTTCGGCCAGGGCGCAGGGCGGGCTCACGCGGCCTTCAACGGCATCGAGAAAGCGAGTGGCCTGAATAACAAACGCAGCATCGCGCGGTAGTGGTTCGTGCGGCTCGTCGTGCCACGGTTCGTCCGGTCGAACCATCCAGCGCCAGCGCTGCGAGTGCGATTCCCAGCGAACCGTGCCCCGTTCGCAGATGACGGTCAGAGTGAATTCGTTTGGGGCCTGATGTTGATTGAGGCTGTAGCTGCCGAGCACTCCGCCCTGGCGCGTCAGCACATGCACCGTGTCCTCGACGGTCACGTCGGCGAGCACCTGATGCGCCGCATCGGCCACGAGTCGCTCGATCGGGCCCACCAGCCATTCGCCGGCATTCAGCACATGCGTGAGCGCATCCTGAATCGCTCCGCCCCCCGTCGCGAGATTTGCGTAATAGATGTCGCGGTAGGCGGGACGATACGTTGGAAAATTCTGACCACAGACGGCGATGATTTCGACCGGTTTTCCGAACTGACCGCTCAGCAAAGCTTCTCGCATCGCAACAAGGGCCGGGAAACAGCGATAGACATAGGCCACGGCGACCACGACGCCTTGCAGGCGGACGGCGTTTTCCAGCCGAGCAACGCCGTCAGTGCTGGTGCTGAGGGGCTTTTCGATCAACAGATGCCTGCCAGCTTCGGCGAGTGGCGTTGCGATCTCCAGATGTCGATTCGCCGGCGTCGCAACAACTGCCGAGAGCTTTGTGTGTGCATTGCTCGGCAACTCAACGCCGAGTCGCGGAGCGGATTGGCCACAGTGCGGATCGGCCAGGGCCTCTTCGATGTCGGCGAATCCGTGCACGCCGTAGCGTTCCGCGATCGTTGCACGAAGTTTAGCGTTGACTTCGACAAACGACACCTCGGCTCGTCCCGTCGATTGGAAGCAACGCAAATGTCGCTCGCCAATCGAACCGACACCCACGATCAGAACCGCATGCGGCAGCGTCATGACGGGTTCTCCAAGCGAGCCGCTTCCGCTGCGAGGCGGTTTTCGAAGGCAAAAGCGAGCCCACCGAACAGGATGGCGGCCATTGTGGCGATGAATACGCAGCATCGGAACATGTTCAATCTCCAGTGGACGTGATGGGTTGAGGGAGGATGAATGCATCGGCTCGTGGCTACCACAAACCTCGTATTACGACATCACATAGGGAGGTGGCGTGCGAGTTGCAGAAGCTTCAGAAGTCTAATATTATTTGTTCAGCAGTCCAGGAGACCGCTGGCAATTCCACTTCCCCCTTCAAGAAGCACCGCCGTGAAGGTCCTCGATTGGCTGGTGATCGCCGTCTACGCCGCGCTGATGTTGGGGGTTGGGGGCGTTTTACTCGCGGCAAAACAAGACGGCGGACGACTATCGGCTCGACACGCCGACCCTGCTGATGGACCGCGGCGCGAGTGATCGCAATCTGGCAAAGATGGCGGCGTTCTTTCGGAATCGCCCCGCGAGGCTGCGTCCGCATTTCAAGAACTACAAGTGCGTCACTCTCGCAACGCGGCAGCTCGCGGCGGGTGCGGCTGGGATGACGTGTGCAAAGGTGGGAGAAGCGGAAGTCCTGGTCGAACATGGGTTCCAGGATGTCCTGATTGCCAATCAGGTCGTTCGTGCAGCGAAGATGGCTCGCCTCGCGCGGCTCGCAACGCAAGCGAGAGTCAGCGTGGCCATCGATCACTGGGATCAGGCGGCCGAAGTTTCGCAAGCCGCCATGGCCGCCGGAACCACTGTCCAACTGTTGGTGGAGGTCGATATCGGCATGGGCCGATGCGGCGTACAACCCGGAAAACCGGCCCTGGAACTGGTGCAGCGATTGGTCGATTTGCCGGGAGTCGGATTTGCTGGCTTGCAGGCCTTTCCCAGCCATGCCTGTACGACGTGTAATCTGTACCGAGAATTGGTGGTCCACGAACACGGCCGCGTCGTGGAGATCTGGCCGATTGAAGCGTCCGGAAGATTGACTTGAACGTAGCGAGGCAGGTTTAGTCTAGTACCGTCTGGTTGTCCACGTAACTTCATGGCGAGGTGAAATGTACGGGGGACCGACAAGTCACTGTCTGCTCCTACCATACGTGATTTTCCCCCCAACAGTGCAGTCTCCGAGGAGAGGAACGCCAAATGCCCTTCGAACTTGAAAAACAACACTTCGACCAACATGGATTTGTGACCGTGCGGCAATTGCTGGAAAACCAGGATTTCGCGGAACTGAAAGAGAATCTTGACCGATACATCCGCGACGCCGTGCCGACGCTGCCCGACGCTGACGCCTTTTATCAGGATCGGTCCCGTCCGGAGACTCTCAAACAAATGCAGCGCATGGGCGGCGATTGCCCGTATAGTTGATGCCGACTACGTTATGTACTACGCCGGGTATTGTCGGCCTGATCGCGCGAATATCCTCCGAGCAGTCTCGTCGGACGGGCTGACGTGGCAAAAGGATGCCCAACCGGTCATCACTCCAGGGCCGGGTGGCTGGGACGCGGCGAAGTCGTCAGAGATGTGTCTCATTCGGCTGCCGAGAGTCACAACTGACTCGCCCTGCTATCGCATGTTCTACGAAGCGCGCGATGGAACCGTTCCCAACGCTCGCGGAGTCTGGCGGATCGCGTATTTCTGAATTCCGATCCGTGTGTTGAAGTCTACGTTCCACATCCGCTGAGTTAGTCGTTCGGAGCAAACAGCAACGGAGCGATCTCACGCAGACTGCGTCGCCATGTTTGCCATTCATGGGCGGTCTCTGGTGAAACGTAGTAGTGGCTGTTGATTCCCGCTTCCTTGAGAGCCGCTGCATTTGCCTCGGGGTTCCCGCCGCGTCGTTGAGGATTGCCTCCGCCGACTTCCTTGCTGCCGTAACTCACAAAGACGAGCTTGACCCTTTCCTTGAAGCCTTCGGTGTTGTTCACGTCGTCCATGGATATAGAACCACCGCTGAACAGCCCGATGTGTGAAAACTTGTCGAGGTTACGGAGCGTAATTGTTTTGGTTTCCATACCACCCATGGACAGTCCGGCCATGGCGCGGTTGGGCTGATCGGTCAGCGTGCGAAAATTTGAATCGACGTAGGGAATCAGTTCTTTGACCAGTACCGTCTCAAAATGGCTGATATCAAAGCCACCGATTCCGCCGGGTCGGACATCGTTGGTCATACCATAAGTCATCACAATAATGAACGGCTTCGCTTTGCCTTCAGCAATCAGGTTGTCCATGATGAGACTGGCGTGGCCCTGCACATTCCACCCGTATTCGTTCTCGCCCCAACCATGTTGCAGGTAGAGAACAGGGAAACGCCTGTCTTGGACGTTGTCGTATCCCGGCGGGGTGTATACGAAAGCGCGGCGATCTGTCTTCGTACTGTCAGAATAGAAAAGAACCTCGCGAAGTTGACCGTGCGGGACATTTTTCACCGCATAAAAGTCTTGGTCACTGGCTGGAACCTCTACGCCACTGCCCCATCGCATGGCACCAAAAAAGTACTTGCTATTGGGGTCGCGAACTTCCGCACCGTCAATTTTGATCGTGTAGTAGTGGAAGCCTTCGTCCAACTTGCGAGTGTGGCCGGTCCAAACGCCCTTCTCATCTTTCACGAACTCGCTGCTATCGCGAAAACTACAGGAAACACTTGTCGCTTCCGGCGCAACAACGCGAAATCTGATGCGGCCTTCGGAGTTGACCTGCGGATATTCTTTGCCGTCCTGGTTGGTGACCGCCGGTTTCCAATCATCCACTGGCGCAGCGTCTTGTGCCAATGCATGTGAACCGAGAAGCAACACGCTGCATGCAAGTGCTAAGAGTCGTAAAAACATAGTTCTTCCTTTGTCGCAATGGGAGTTGTGAGAGTTTGCCGAATTGGGAGTGGCAGTTTCAATTGGAATAGAGTTGCGAAGTTTCCAAATGGTATTCAATTTGGTTACGCGCATTGCTAGTCACTTGTGGCCGTCCTAATTACGGCGTCGAAGGCGAGTTTCGGCTTATTGGTTCCGTCGAAAAGCAATGGGCGTCCGCGAGATCTCCAGGACAGCGCATCATTGGGTCCCCAAAATGTCACAATCTCGATGGCGTCGCGGTGTTTGATAAATGCGCGGAACAGTCCGGCGTACGCGTACGCCAACTGCTTGTCGGCTTCGGCAACCAATCCGCCTTCAGTTGTTTGAGCATTGGCGTTTATGTCTGCGCTAATCCCGCGTTGCCCTCCAACAGCAGAGTTGACGTCGAGTTCAGTGACGTGAATGGGAAGCCCCAGAGTCTCCATTTCGGTCAACGCCTCGTCCATCGTCTCAAACGAAGTCGAAACATTGCAATGCGCTTGGGAGCCAATGGCCTTGATGGGCACGTTTTGCTCCTGAAGCTCCCTGATCAAGGCGATCAGTTTGCGTCGCTTCTCAGGTTTCTCCAACCCATAATCGTTGTAACGAAGGATTGCATCCGGATCCGCTTCATGGGCATACTCAAATGCTTTTGCAATAAAGTCGGGACCGATGATCACGGACCATGGTGATTTTCGTAGAATCTCGTCACCGTTGTCTGCGATCGCTTCATTCACCACGTCCCAAACTTTGATCTTGCCTTTGTAGCGACCAACCACGGTGTGAATGTGTTCTCGCATCCGTTCAAGCAATTCTTCGCGTGACGCACGCGGTCCGTTTAAGTCAAAAGGACGGAAGCGACCGAACC
Source organism: Candidatus Kuenenia sp. (assembly GCA_043758225.1). GTDB lineage: Bacteria > Planctomycetota > Planctomycetia > Planctomycetales > Planctomycetaceae > SXXK01. The sequence goes on from JAYVNW010000028.1 coordinate 11,010, forward strand.
CACCGGGTCCAAAGCTTCGCGGCCCACTTTTTCCCGCGCCGCCAGCAATGGGTGTTTCGGCATCAACTGGCGCAGCAGGCGGCTTTTCGCCAGCACCAAGCGGCAAATGCGTTCCTTCAAATACCCAGTTTGGCGTTTGCGAGTGCCAGACCAAAGTATGCCCCGCCACACTCATGTGATTGCTGACCGCGAATTCCATGAGTGCATCGCCTGACTCGAAGTCATAACCGTCAGAGCCAGGTCGCGGGTGAATCAATTGCCATTTCATCTCATTTTCAGCAACGATCTGGTTGAATTGCTTTCTCACCAACTCGATATCGGCCTGGACTTCTTCATTGGAACGCCGAAAGCCGCGGCCAGATGTTATGGAGCGATTTACAGCCGTGCCTACCAGGAAGTGCTTTTTGAAAACCGAGTGAAGTGCAAGAGTTTCTTTGGATTCTAAAATCGTTGGTTCATCGGCAAGCCCCAGGGGCATCGAAATCGCCACGATGCAAACGCTCAGCAAATATTGCGTCGACAATGTGTTCATGGGAAACGCCAATCCGAAGATGAGGAAAAAACCCCCAGACGAACTTCAATGAAGTGAAATTCAATTTCAGAGTTTCACACAGGAGGTTCCGGACGTTCAACGCATGCTGCAAGTTTATTTTGCTCTCTTTGCAATGAACGTCTCTGTCGCAAACTTGCCGACTTTGCGGGTGAGTGTCATCTTGTCGCCTTCCAGTTCGCCAGAATATGTGATGAGCAGATCGGTACCCTGCCACGACAAAGCTTCTTCGAACGAAACAGCTTTGCCGTCGATCTTAATGTTTGAGAGTTTGCTGTTGTGT
>JAYVNW010000029.1:0-2239 GCA_043758225.1 Candidatus Kuenenia sp.
GCCGCCGCCAGCGACTTGCGATGCGCCTTCCGCTCGTCCTCGGTGATGTTGTCCAACTCATCCCCGGCCCCCCCATGAATGGCAATCGCAAACTTGATGTGCGCAGCCGGTTGTTGAGCACAGATTTGGTTGCATGTAACGCCAAGCGTCATCCACGCGGCGAGCCAAAAAAAACACCGCAGGGAAAAGCGAACTGTTCCGTTAGTAGACTTCATCGTGTGTACCGATCGATTGAAGAAGGACGGCTTCGGCACCGTCATGCTGGACGAACTCGAACACGATGCGCAGATCGTAGCCCACGCTGCACGACCATGACCCGGCCAAGTCTCCCTTGAGCTTGTGAGTCTTGAGTTGAGGATGAAACGCATCGTCGGCGAGTTGCTGCAACGTCGCTTGCAAGTCATCAGCCACATCGGGCGAGCGTTTCAACAGCCGAGTAGCCGCACGCACAAACGCTGACGAGCGAAGCAATACGCGGTTCATGGCTGCAACTCGGCCATCAGTTCGCCAGCCGTAACCGACTGACACTGACCCTGCTGAAATTCTGTCCGCGCCGCCTGAACATCCGCCGCAATCTGAGTTCGACGTTGCTCGGCCAACCGATGCTGCAAGATATCAACCAGCGTCTCTTGCTCTTCGGTTGTGAGTCTGTCCGCACCATCCAGCACGTCAGAGAAGGTTGTCGCCTGGGTCATGTTTATTCTCCGTGACCAGTCAGGATTGGATTGGCGACTTCATCGACAGCCTCGCGTGCGTCAAGTTCGAGGAAGGTTTCCACATGTACCATCAAGAACTCATCGTCTTCGATCGGAGGACTGACGACGTTTGGCGAACGACGCAGAATCTCGACCATTGCCTCGCTCCGATCCGCGCAGCTCAGCCTCTCAAACGATTCGATCAACTCGACGACGGCCGATGTCATGATGAGGCTCCTCAACAATAGCACTGACGGATCCCACAGGTACGTCACTGACTATGCGCAGTTCCGCCACAAGCGCCGTAAGCGCCGTAAGAATTCTAATCAGACAGTAATTCCGGTGTCACTGGTTCGGTGTCGTGAAAGAAACATGACTGCCTGCCCATACATGTCCCCCACCAGCCCCTCCAGTGTATGTCGAATATCTTCCAATCGACCGCATTTGCTCGTCCAACCGCCGTCGGTGAGTTGCCGCGCTGCGTGAGACAACTGTCCATTGGCAACGTACAGCGCCACCTTCTCAACCCCCATTTCCAAGTCGTGCGACGCACACGGTTCGTAACCGAGCGACCGATACGCTTCTATGAATGCCTCGACCGATTCGACTCGCGGAGCGTTTGCCGGCCAGAACGCGCAGCCACTCGGGTCGGGCCACCACCAGTGTTTCACGTCACCCGCCGCCCAAGCAATGCAGTTGTAACTTTGAGTCTGGGGACTCGTGATTGTGTAACCCGTCGGCTGCAACAATGGAAATTGCTGTTCGAGGATGTGGCTCACGGCGCGACATACCCTTTCGATCGACCCCACGTCAGCCAATCGCACGTCATCGCGTCAAGGTCGCCTCGATGTGATGGAGGGACTGGATCGCAACCAGTAATGGCCTTCAGTGCCCAGAACCAGTGATCCGGCTCCGTTTGCAGATCGCGAAAAATAAGGGGCAGCACGGACTCACCCATCCCGATGATTCGCTGATAGGCTGGGTGCGTACACATCACTGTCGTTGACGAAGTGAATTTCGTCTCTTTACGCCAAACGGCGGCCAACTCAATGAACTGACTCTCCAATTGCTGCGTGCCTGTCACGATCATGCACTCCACCGATTAGTGCTGCCATGCACACACGATCGAGAAGTCAATCTGCGAAGACATTAGCAGATGCAAGCAAGTCGTATGCGTCAGAAATTTCTTCGTCCGAGAATTTATCTGACTTGAAATCCTTGAATCGCAAAAGCACTTGTCCCTTTGAAGGGTTACTCCCCGCAGCCTTCAGTTGCCTGAAGGCAAAATGCAACGTCGAAAATACCTCTAATTTGTTTGGCGGCATCGGAAGAAAAATGTCAACGACCATTCCGATGGTCGCGCCATGCCTACCCAGAAAATCACTGTACTCACCGAGCAGTTCGGCAGAAGAATCGCCTATGCGATAGTTGGAATAGCGGGACGCAGTTGATGCGTCTTTTAGTGCCTCATCTGCTTCAAGCCATTCAATATCTCTGGTGATGTCGTCGCAGTATGGTCCGTAGTGATGGATGTCGAACCGATA
>JAYVNW010000030.1:0-2152 GCA_043758225.1 Candidatus Kuenenia sp.
CCCTGCGGTCCGCCGTAATGTCTCGCCAAATCGATCAGCGCACACCGAATGTCCCGGGCAGCGAGCCTCATCAAAGCGACTGAGTTTTGAGGTACGACAAACTCCAGTGAGCGACACAGGCGAATCAGCGCAGTCTGAAACACATCGTCTGTTTCTTCCCAACGTTTGACGCCTGGGAAATCTCGAAGCATCTTTCGAGTCAATCTCATCAAGCGATTTTGTGCGGACCTTACGAGGCGTTCGCGAGCATTCAAATCACCCTGCTGCAGTTGCTGCAGACACTGAGAAATTTCGATCGAGCTCAGGAAAAGTGCATCATTCGCCACGGAATTCGCCAGACAGTTGATAGGTTTAATGCAATCTCTCTATTATGCAGTCGAACAATATTGAAAACAAGTTAGCAATTGTTCCAATAACTTTTTGAACTGTTGGTTCCGACCTCAACACCTCGAAGAGATAGCAGGATCAGGTGGGCACACTCTATGGGCAGCCAAGGTGCGTTTTATGCACCCATTGGCGGCTTCGCCGCGTTAGGTGTTCTGTTCTCAGTGTTCAATAAATCGCAAGTCGGAACAGTCAAAATAATGCCAATCAAAACAGTACGGTGCGTCAAAATCGTGCCACACAAGTTGCCGTCGCCAGAACGGTGACGCTCAACTTGAACGCTTTTTTAATCTTGAGCATTGTTGAGCCCCCGCTGCATTGGGCAGGTCGTCAGATTCGCCCAGACAAACGCGGCAGCATACCATCCGAGCGTGCTTCGATCCTCGACCGACAGGAAAGCAACAAAGAAACATGGTTTGAACTCTTGAAAAATTTCCGCAAGCGTTTCCGCAGCGAAGGGGGCTTGAAGTTCTCGCTCAGAGCGTCCATTTCAGTCGCCGTGAGCGACGCGGACGGGCCACGAGCGAATAAGCTGCGTCGCCTGAAAATCTCTTGTGAACTCGGCTTTGAATTCGAGAATTTTGTGGTTGCATGTATTTTTTGGGTGTGAAACGATCGTCCTACTTTGCGGGACAGCGTTTGGCCAGCCAATCGACGACCTGACGACCGGTTTTAGAAAGCGGTAATTCGGCAATTTCCGCCATCGTGAACCATTGCACCTTGTCAGTCCTTAAAGATTTCGGAGCGGTTCCATCGCACAGAAATCCCAACAGTCTGACACGATAACGGGTGACCGAATATGTGAATTCCGTACCAGCAAACACTTCGCCAACAGTCGCGCCGATCTGTTCTTTTACTCGATCACGAATGTTTGCTGGCAGCACACTTGATGATGATGTGAACAGGCTTTGTTCTGACGCAACCGTCTTACGCTTCCGTTGCCTTACAGCGACAAACGGAAGCAGGTCCAGTTCCGCATCATCAATTTCCAAACGGACAAAATCCCACATGCCGGCCCAACGCTCCTGTTCCGTCCGGCGACGCAGCAAATATTTTTCTTTGCGACGAATCACAACACAGATCTCATCGATTTCGGTGATCGCTGTGCGAGGTTTGCGATGAGGCAACTCGTTTTGCTTCCCAAGTGCGAAGGCTTCGCAGCACGTCTTCAGCGGGCATTGTTCGCAGTTTGGAAGTTGCGGCCGGCAGATCTGCGAACCGATATCCATTAACCCCTGATTGAAATCCCCGGGTCGCGTTTTTGGGACGATTGTTTTTGCAAAGTCCCACAATGAACGTTGATTGGCTGTTAATCGAACATCATCCGTCAGTGCCATGAGTCGCGCGTAGAGCCGCTCAGTGTTGACTTCAACGATGGGTGCTGGCTGATCAAATGCAAATGAAGCGATAGCTCCCGCCGTGTAGCGGCCGATCCCCGAAAGTTGCTGCAGCGATTTAAGGTCCGAAGGAAATACACCGTTGTGGTACTGCTGAATCGCCACCGCCGCTTTATGCAAATTCCTGGCGCGGCTGTAGTAACCAAGTCCTTCCCACAGTCGCAGCACTTCGTCCACGTCGGCTGATGCCAACGCAAGGATATCCGGGAATTTCGCAGTGAAGCGTTCGAAGTACGGTACCACGGCCGCCACTGTCGTCTGCTGCAGCATGATCTCGCTGAGCCAGATGCGGTAGGGATCGGCTGACATTCTCCATGGCAATCGGCGGCCGTGCTGATCGTACCACTTGAGTACCGCTGTTCGGAGTTTTC
>JAYVNW010000031.1:0-4217 GCA_043758225.1 Candidatus Kuenenia sp.
ACGCCGGAGATTCCCGACGCGGTCGCGCGAGTTGCCATGGCGATTGAAGCGTTCCATAAAGCATCGCTGGTTCACGACGACATTCAGGATGATGATCAGTACCGCTATGGTCGTGAAACCCTGCATCGGCAGCATGGAGCTGGCCAAGCGATCAACATCGGCGACTATTTGATTGGACTGGGCTATCGATTGATTCATGCGGCTCGCGAACTCAGCCCTGAGGTTGCAATCGACGTGCTTAACAGCATGTCGATCGCTCATATTCGTCTTTGTGATGGCCAGGGTGCGGAGATGGCGTTTCAGAAGTCGCCCGACTGGAACCTTACTCCGCTGGATGCGTTGCAGATCTATTCCTTGAAGACATCTCCGGCATTTGAGGCAGCGTTGTACGCGGGTTTGCGGATGGCCAATAATCCGCTGGCCAACACCGATCTAGTGCCTCAGTTCTGTCGGCACGTTGGCGTGGCGTTTCAGGTGCTGAATGACCTGAAGGATTGGAGCAGCGACACGGAAAACAAGTTAGTCGCTGGCCAGGATGCATTGGCCCTGCGGCCAACATTGCTATTGGCGTTGGCATTGAAAGATGCAAACGAACAGCAGAAAAATGAGTTGCAGCAAATTCTGGCTGAGCCTTCCACTGGCCCCGCAAACCCAAAACGCATTGACCGGCTGCGAGAAATCTTCAAAGCATGTGACGTATTCGACAAGGCCGAATTTTACGTCGAGAGGTCACGCGAAAAGGCTGAGACTTTGGTTGCTGGCATTGAGGACGAACAAATCCGCAACCTGCTGCAGTTCTTTATCGAGAATGTACTTGCGAAAGAATTGCCACCAACGCCACTCGAAGAAATGGGAACTGTTGTCGTACCGCTGGGCAGTCGGTCGCTGTCTTCGCAGTTGCCTATCGCGTCTTCGCCATTGCAATTGCGAATCCCCGAGTTGAGTACGACGTAGTGCAGGACTCACGGCATCATGGCGGCAACATCGGACATCGTCCATGCTCTGTCCGGATGCTTCAACAACAGATTGTTGATTCGTGACGCCTGAGCACGGACCTGCGTCTTAACTGTCTTTCGGCAATTGAGGCGAACCTGACAGGCAAATCCTGCCGCGATTCTGTACTCTGGCTTAAACAAAGACTACAACAAAGCAGACGTAGAACAACCACAGAACCACGACAACAATGGCAAACAATCATTCAGAGACAGAACGCAGACTTTGGGCGGCGGCGGATTTGTTTCGGGCGAATTCGGAACTCAAGTCGTCCGAGTATTCAACGCCAGTACTCGGGCTGATTTTTCTGCGGTATGCCGATCATCGATTTACGCAGGTCGAAAAAGAGTTGGCAGGCAAAGGAACGGGGCGGAGAACAATCGGAAAGGAGGACTATCAGGCGAAAGGAGTCATGTATCTGCCGCCGAAAGCTCGATTTTCGCATTTGTTGTCGCTGCCGGAAGTGGAGAACATCGGCAAGGCGATTAATGAGGCCATGAAATCCGTTGAAGCGGAGAACGAAGAACTCAAAGGCGTGCTGCCGAAGACGTACACAAAAATCGACAATGCCATTCTTGTCTCACTGCTGAAGAATTTCTCGCAGATTGCGGTTGATGCGGATGGGGATAAGTTCGGAAAGATCTATGAATACTTCCTCGGCAATTTTGCACGGGCGGAAGGTCAGCGTGGTGGGGAGTTCTTTACGCCGACTTCACTGGTGCAGTTGATTGTTGAGATCATTGAGCCTCATCATGGGCGACTGATGGACCCATCCTGTGGTTCTGGCGGTATGTATGTTCAGAGTGCCAAGTTTATCAAATCTCGTTTAACGGCGAGCCGCAGGCGGAGACAAAAACAGGACGGTCAACTGACGGCGAACCGCAAGCGGAGTGGAAATCAGGACGACGATCCTGCTGGCAGTCCAGAGAGCAAATTCGCCTACGCCTACGGCTCGCCGTTAAACGATTTGGACCCTGCGACGGAGATTTCCTGTTACGGTCAGGAACGAGTTGAGGAAACTCGGAACCTGTGTCTGATGAATCTGGCGGTTCACGGTCTTTCGGGAGACATCAAGCAGGGCAACAGTTATTACGAAGATCTCCACGAGTGTGAGGGCAAGTTTGACTTCGTCATGGCCAATCCACCGTTCAATGTGGACAAAGTAGATAAAGAAAGGATCAAAGATGATCCTCGATTTCCGTTTGGGATGCCACGATCGGACAACGCCAACTATCTGTGGATTCAATTGTTCTACAGTTCGCTGAATGAAACAGGCCGGGCTGGATTCGTCATGGCGAACTCTGCCGCAGATGCTCGCCAATCGGAGATGGAAATTCGCAAACAACTGCTGCAGGGCCATGCGGTAGATGTGATGGTCACTATCGGCCCGAACTTCTTCTACACCGTTACGCTGCCCTGCACGCTTTGGTTCTTTGATAAATCAAAAAGCTCCCTCTCCCCCGTTTCGGAGATCGTGCAGCTTTTAAGTTAGCATGATCACGGAGTTTACAGCATCGCGTTGGAGTCTGTCGAGACGCAGCAGGTTTTGGGCGAGAACGAGCAGTCCCGTTTCTGCGCTGGCACGGTGGATTCCGCGACCGTGGAAGCGGTGGAGGCCGCGATGGCTTTTGGCATCAGCAAACCCGAGTTCCACGGTCTGGCCTCGCAACGCATACCGCGACTGGACGGACGGATCGCTCATCCTAACACGCTGAGCATCCAGCAGTTCCTGTCCTTCGAGACGTTTGATCGTTCGACTCGATGAACCAGGTCGCAGGCACTGTGCCGCCAGTGGACAACCCTGACAGTGAACCGGCTCGCAGCGGTATCGAGACTCCCAGAGTGACTGGTCACTATGACGTTGTTTTCGTTCTCGGCCCATGTACGACAGTTCGTGACCGGCAGGACAATGGTAACAATTCCGTTCGGCGTCGAAACAAAATTTGTCACGTGGAATCTGCGTGTTCGGCTTCGCCTGTTTCTTCTTTTCGGTGAACGAGTTCGCTTGCACCGGAGCGAGCAGTTCAATGCCATGATCTTCACAGCCGCGAAGGTCGAGGATTGAACAATAGGCGGCGTCTGCCATCATGGTCTTCAAGCGGCCTCCGACGATCTTTTGTGTCTTCTCCACCATCGGAATCAGTGTTCCGGAATCCGTGGCGGCGGCATCACAGCCATAACTCATGATGAAACGGCTGGTCGGTTCAATCACGTACTGGACCGTGTACAACGGACGAAACACCTTCATCTTGTCGCGGCCGAACGGAGCGATCGGATCGGTCAGGCTCACCAGAATCTTTGACGGATTTCTACGTTTTCCCGCCTGTTTTGCGGCGTTTTTCGCGATCCGCTCGTCCAGAATCTTTGCTGCAAGTCGCATGCGTTCGGCCAGATCTCCACGTCCGGTGTCGGTGGGCGGCACCCAGCAAGGCAACGGTTCAGACGACGGATTTGTGCATTCAATGACACTGGTAAGCAATTCTTTTCGCCGGTTCAGAGTTTCACAATTGAGCATCTGATGCCGCGAAGCACACGCGGCGACGGAAGTGCCATCCTGCACTCCGACGGCCGGATCGAGCAGGTTTTGTTCAATCGCATTTTCAATCATTTGCTCGTGGAGTTTATCGACTGCGCCGCCAACTCGATCTCGAAAGTCGTACCACGTTCGTCGCGCCGGAGTGTAGCCGCGACCGAGCCATTGCATGGCCTCATTGAGCTTTGCTTCTTCAAACCAGGTCGCTGGCGAACGTCGCCCCTTGAGGTACTGATAGAGCACCATCTTGACCAGGAGCAACGGATCATAGGCCGGCGATCCGACACCATCGTACAAATCATCCAGTGTCTCGCGTTCCCACGCATTGACCTGTCGTTCCACAATTCTGGCAGTGTCGTCTTCAGGAAGCTTCTGATCAATTTCCTGCCATCGTGGCCCCGCTTCCAGCAGCGGACAAGGCTGATACTGACTTTTTTAATTGACTCGACTGGCTTAAACTCACATCGACCTCCGTGTTCGTTTGTGGTACTTCGAGAACGCACATTCTGTGCGAAATCGCAAGCCGCACGAAGGTCATTTTTTTTTTGACTCAAACCCCACCTGCAAAACAACTTAAAAGCTGCACAATCTCCGATGGAGTCTGCCGACGTTATTGCAGGCGGATCGTTTCAGAGATTCAGCGTTTATCGATCATCGTGGGCTGAATCGGATGCTGGTACCGCGATCTCAG
>JAYVNW010000032.1:0-11843 GCA_043758225.1 Candidatus Kuenenia sp.
GCTGGAGGAAACACTTCGTACGGGAACTGCACCATTCGGGCGGTCCAAATTGCTTTCAGGAACCCGACTCGCAGTCGTACCATCCAGTTCCACCGTAGCAATACGCTGGCGGACGTTAGAAAGTTCCCGGTCAAGATCGCGGGTTCGGCATTCCAGTTCAATGGCGGCCTGGGCTTCGACGCGTTTAAGTTCGCGTTCCAGTTCGCGTACAAGGCGTTCCTGAGACTCGATGAATGAAAGGTGTTCCAGCTTTTCCAGCGTCAGCAGTGGCTGTCCGGAAAACACTTCTTCACCGGCTTTGATCTGAACGCTGGTCAGCCGTGATGCCGCAGGAACTCGGATCGTTGTGATGTCGGCGGAGAGAATTCCGGCGAGTGGTTGATTGTGACGGTTGCCCATCAGGTAGACGGTAAAAAATCCAATCAACAACGCGCAGACCAGCATTCAAATCGTGCGAAAAACGGATGCAGGAAGTGTGGACGACTGTCGCGGCGTTTCAATTCGACAGAGATCTTTTGCTTGCTCGGTCCAGCGTTCGTCTATGATGCGGCCAACTGGGATTTGAAGCTCTTCCGCAATGGCTGCGATTTCTCGGTGACGCCACAGCGCAATCTGGCCCCAGAAATAAATTCCTGACTGATTGAGCATGACAGCCTCGCGCGTACGCACGCCATCGACTTCGGTCAGGTCGTCTGAAAATTCCGGGGCACTACCATAGACGACTCCGAAGCGTCGGTCCATGTGATGTCCGCGTGGCAATTTAGCAATGATCGGCGGCGATTCCATGGGTCCATCCAACAGGAACATCCGAAAAGGCTTCGACATTGGTCGGTGGGAGTCCAAAGCGGAGCAATTCGTAAACGTACGTCGGTCAGATGTGCGCACGACCATGTCGGTCGTATTCCGCTACATAGCCTGACATCTCCTTTTTCGGCCTTAACATCATGATTCATTTACCAAATCCGCAAATCCGGACTTGTTGCTCATCATGAAAATCACCAGTCCTGTGATTGAGGCCGGCCCTCTGAGTCACGCCAATTCCCGCAGAACGGACGTCGAAGGCCATTTTTGCCCGGTCAGTAGCTGTTTTAGCCTTGCTATTCTTTGTAGTTATCCTGATTTACTATGCCAGTCTTACAGCAGGGTTTGCCGGAGTTTATATCCCGAAAGGCGTTGCGTAGAATGCGGCTGGTGATTTGCGCGAGTGTTTAGTGAATCAGGAAGTTGCCGATCGGAACGCATCCGCAGCTTGCATAGACAAGTCAATGTTGGTTTACAAAACAAGGAACGCGAGAGTTGTGCATCGTTCGTGTATTTGAACGGATGCCACAGAAGCCGCGTAAATAGCAAAAATACGAGAGTTTTATGAGATCAATCGGAATCGCCCGGATGGCCTTGGTGCTGATGTCGCAAAGTCTGTTTGCGCTCGCATTCAGCGCCATGCCTTTCAATGATTTTTGCGCAGGAGCTGCGTTTGCTGATGACGGCAACGTTACGCCCAAAGCTGCATCGGAGGGTTCTGTGAGCAAAACGCCGGGCAATCTGGAAAACGACAACACTCGAGCGGAAACGAAGGAATCCTCGGTCACCGAAAAAACGCCGGCAAATCGCTTGTCGCGCGAATCCAGTCCTTATCTCCTGATGCATGCGCACAATCCTGTTGATTGGTATCCATGGGGACCGGAGGCGTTTGAGAAGGCAAAAACTGAAAACAAACCCGTGTTTCTGTCTGTGGGCTACAGCAGTTGCTACTGGTGCCACGTGATGGAACGGCAGGTTTTTTCCAATAAGAAGATTGCCGATTACCTTAATCAGCATTTTGTCTGCATCAAGGTTGATCGCGAAGAACGTCCTGACGTTGATGACGTCTACATGACCAGCCTGATTGTTTATCAACAGGCGACCGGTGCGGGCGGCGGCGGCGGCTGGCCGCTTTCCATGTTTCTGACACCCAAAGGTGATCCGATTGCTGGCGCGACATATTTGCCGCCAGAAGATTCTCCGGATGGTCGGACTGGATTCTTGACCGTTGCCAACCGCATTACAGACGTCTGGACGAATAAGCAGGAATCTGTTTCTGGTTCGGCAACAATGATTTCGCGCGAAGTCCGTCGACTGTCCGGCCCGATGGTCCTGGCTGAACCTCAGGAGCTCACGCGTGAGTTGCTTGAGTCCGTCGTGACTGGTATCGAAGAACGCGTTGACTCGGTCTTTGGCGGCGTTGATTTTAACGAACGTCGTCCCAATGGACCGCGATTTCCAAACGTACCTCGACTTCAGTTTCTGCTCAGCATGCATGCCGAGAGTCCGCGACCAGAGTTGCTGAAGATCGTTAACGATTCACTGACAGCGATGGCGAAAGGTGGCATTCGCGATCATCTGGGCGGAGGGTTTCATCGCTACAGCACCGATCGTCGCTGGAATGTGCCTCATTTTGAAAAGATGCTCTACGATCAGGCGCAGTTGCTGGAAGTTTATGCTCAGGCCGTGCGACTGGAAGACAACGCGTTGTATCGCCAGGTTATTGATGAACTCGTCGTCTTCCTCAAGCGCGAAATGGCATTGCCCGGCGGCGGATTTTGCTCCGCGCTGGATGCGGAAACAAATGCCATTGAAGGCGAATCATACGTCTGGACGAAAGCTCAGCTCCGCGAGACTCTGACAGCCGACGATGCGGAACTGTTCATGACAGCCTATGGATTTCACGAACCGCAATCGTTTGAACATGGGCGAGTTCTGTACCTGCCGATTACTGTGTCGGAACTGGCAGCCAAGCAATCAACCGACGTGACCGCTCTTGAAGTTCGATTAGTGGAGATGCGAAATCGGCTGCTTCAGGTTCGGATGAAACGCCCAAGCCCGTTTCTGGATGACAAAGTGCTGACGGAATGGAATGCTCTGATGATTCAGGCTCTCGCCACCAGTGGACAATTGCCGGGCCGAGAGCATGATCTGCAACTGGCCTCAAAGGCTGCAGATTTTCTGCTGACTCGCTTACGCGATCCGGAAGGCCACCTGCTGCGTTCATGGCGAAACGAAACTCAGGGACCTCGCGGCTATCTCGATGACTACGCATGTTTGGTTTCTGCGCTGCGAACTCTGCACACGGCCACCAGTGAGCCGCGATGGCTGGCCGCTGCGACTGAGCTCACCACGATGCAGATCGCATTGTTTTACGACGAACCGCAATCAACATTCTTTTTCACGTCGCACGATCACGAAAAACTATTTGCTCGAACAAGTTCGCCATACGATTCCGTGTCTCCGTCTGGAAACAGCATTGCGGTTCGCAACCTGCTGGCACTACGAGATCAAAGCCCTGCGTTTCGCGTGATCGCCGAATCCACGCTCAAGCGATTCAGTGGTGCGATCGATGCTGCACCGGTTTCGTGTGCCGGGCTCGGAATGGCATTGCAGGATCTGCTGAAGCTACAGACTTCACCACAGGTGAATGCCACACGTCAGCGCAATTCAATCAACACCGAATCAATTCAAAGTGCGACTGCTGCGGTGTCAAACAAGTTTGCTGCCGCACAGCAGGGGCGTCCGATCTTTACTGCAGCCTTCGGCGAAGACGATGAGTCCCCGGAACAGATTGCCTCAGCTTCGGAATCAGAAGCCGGTGAACATTCCGTCTTCAAACCAGTCCTGCCTGATCCAGTCAAACCGGCCCCGTTCAAGCAGGATCAGGAAAGCCGTGTGAAGGTCAAGATTTATCCTTACTTTGACAAGCTGGAGCGTGGAGGAAAATGTCCTATTGCGATTGAGCTCACAATTGCAGAAGGTTGGCACATCAACGCAAATCCGGCGCATCCTGAATTCGCGATTCCAACGGAAGTCAAAATTACCAGCGAGCAAAAAATCAAGATGACGAAAGTTAAATATCCAAAGCACGAAGAGCTGGAAGTCGAAGGCCAGGAGGAAACAACTCATGTGTACGGAAATCGTGTCATCATTTACGCCATGTTGGAGATCGCTGCTGATGAGACTGCCGAAGAGGCTGAGCTGACGGTTGAAGTCAAAGTGCAGGCCTGCAATTCAAAAACCTGCGAGCCACCAGAAACGAAGAAACTGGTCGGAAAGCGTCCGCTTGCAAATCCTGGCGATGAAATCAAACGCATCCACGAATCCAAGTTCCCGAAAGAGGCTGACAAGGACGAGGACGGTAAGGAACAGGAAAAGGACGGCGACGGAAAAAAGGGCGATGCGAAGTAGGTATCGCGCGAACAATGATAGTCGCCTTTCGCTCCGCGAAAGGCGACTATAGGACAATTATTGATCGAGCGATGCCAAGGTCTGCGTTTGCGTTGCCTACATTCGCCGAATATGAAGGTTTTCGATTTCCGTGAGAAGTCATCATCCAGAGTGCGGTATCTGGTCTTGCAACTCGGTATTCTGCGGCGATTCCGCCACATGGCCACAATTGGACCGTTCCTTTTCGACAAACTACCGTGCAGATCGCCGAGATTTTTGAATCCATTCAGGGAGAAGGTCCATGGGCCGGGACGCAGTCCTTGTTCATTCGCACCTCCGGATGCAATCTGCGCTGTTGGTTCTGTGACACCCCCTATACATCATGGAAGCCCGAAGGGACGGCATGGTCGCTTGACGAGCTTCAGTGTCGGGTTGCTGACAGCCCTGCTCCGGACGTCGTGCTGACCGGTGGCGAACCGATGTTGTTACCCGATCTGGTGCCGCTGGCACAACGCTGTCGCGAACATGGAAAACGGATCACGATTGAAACTGCCGGAACTGTTGATCAACCAGTCGTTTGCGATTTAATGGCCATCAGTCCCAAGCTCAGCAATTCGGTACCTGAAGACGCAGCATGGCATGATCGACACGAACAGGCTCGATTTCGCCCTGACGTGATCCGATCCCTGCTGTCACGCTACAACTGCATTTTGAAGTTTGTGATTGACCAGCCACAGGATGTTGCAGAAGTCCAGGCCTGGCTATCGCACTTTGAAGGTATTAACCCCGGCATCGTCTGGCTTATGCCACAGGCCCGCAGCCGCGAGCAACTCGCAGAACGCTCGACATGGCTCCGCGCGCTGGCCGCAGAACATAGCTTCAATTTCTCGTCCAGACTGCAAATTGAACAATTTGGTAATGTGCGCGGCACGTAATAAGCATCGGTGGGACAATAAGAGTCGGACAGGTTGAGAAATTATGCTTGTTCCGAGGCCGGAGCCTCGGAACAAGGACCTTAATTCGTCGATTTCCGCGACAGGGCAATCCGCCGGCGGGCGGTGTCAATTTCCATGACCGTCACTTTCACAATGTCGCCCACTGCCACGACTTCCGATGGATCGCGGATGAAGCGGTCGGCGAGCTGTGAGATGTGAATCAGTCCGTCCTGATGCACGCCGATGTCCACGAACGCGCCGAACTTGGTGACGTTGGTGATGACACCTTCTATGATCATGCCAATCTGCAGGTCCGAGATTTCCTGGATGGTTTCTGAAAACGTGGCGACTTTGAATTCGCTGCGTGGGTCTCGGCCGGGGCGGGCAAGTTCATGTACGACGTCGCGGACCGTGAATTCTCCCGCGTCTGGTGACAAGAATTCGGCGACGTTGAGATTGGCGACGAGTTGTTCATTGCCGATCAGTGACTTCACGTCGATTTTTAAGTTGTCTGCAATCTTCTTGACAAGCGAATACTGTTCCGGATGGACCCCAGAGTTATCCAGCGGTTGAACTCCGTCGCGGATTCGCAGAAATCCGGCGGCTTGCTGGAATGCTTTTTGACCGAAGCGCGGGACTCTGAGCAAATCGCTGCGCGACTGAAATGCACCGTTCTCGTTGCGGAAGGCGACGATACGTTTTGCAAGTACTGCACCAATGCCTGCAACGTAGGACAAGAGTGACGGACTGGCCGAATTCGCATCGACTCCAACGGAATTCACACACGATTCGACCTCGCGATCAAGCGCCTTTTTGAGCATTGCTTGATCGACATCGTGTTGATACTGCCCTACCCCGATCGATTGAGGGTCAATCTTGACAAGTTCTGACAACGGATCCTGCAGGCGATGTGCAATACTAATCGCGCCGCGAACGGTCACGTCCAGATCCGGGTACTCTTCGAATGCAGTTTCGCTGGCCGAATAAACGGACGCACCGGCTTCGTTGACGACAACTTTTGTGACTTTCAAGCCATGTTCACGGATCATGTCGCTTACGAAGCGATCGGTTTCACGCGAAGCCGTGCCGTTACCGATCGAAATCAATGTGGCTTTGTATTCTCGAATGAGCCGCAGTAATGTTGCTGCGGCTTTTTCTTTTTCCTCGCGAGGCGGCGTTGGATAAATGGTTTCGCTGGTGAGAAACTGCCCAGTTTCATCCACAACGGCAATCTTGCAACCGGTTCGGAAACCGGGATCAATGCCGATCGTAATCTGAGGCCCAGCGGGTGCGGCCATCAGCAGATCTCGCATGTTTTTTGCGAAAACCTGTACGGCTTCGGCGTCTGCTTTTTCTTTCAACTGCTGCATCAGAGTACTTTCGGCAGCGGGACGCAGCAGACGCTTGTAGCAGTCAGCAACGGTCTCCTCAAGTTCCGTGCGGAACTCAAAAGTTGGATTTGCGATAAGCCGCGTTTTCAGTTGGCGTTGTTGCGTCTCATCGTCCATTCCCAGACTCACGCGCAACACGCCTTCCGCTTCGCCACGCTGCATGGCAAGAAAACGATGTGCCGGCATTTTGGAAACGCGTTCGTGGCAGTCGAAGTAGTTTTCAAACTTACTTCCCACTTCAGCTTTACCTTTCTTCACGACTGAGACAAGCTCGCCGCGTCGAGCCTGATCCAACATCCATTGGCGATTGGCTGGCGTCTCAGCCCACGTTTCAGCCACGATATCGCACGCACCGCCTATTGCTGCGTCTTCATCGGGCACTTCTTTGCTGGCATCGACAAACGCTTGTATTGCATCCTTACGAGTTCCATTCAGGCGTTGCTGTCCCAGCAGGATGTCAGCCAATGGTTGCAGGCCGCGTTCGCGCGCCATGGCTGCGCGAGTTCTTTTCTTCGGGCGAAAGGGAAGATATAGATCTTCCAGCGTTCGGCTGTCCGAACTGTGTTCAATCTGTGCTCTCAGTGCCGCTGTCAGTTTTCCCTGGTCGGCGATTGTTTTCAGGATTGTATTCTTTCGCGCGGCCAGTTCTTTCGCGCGAGAAAGCATGTCTTCGATTGAACGCAACTGGCGTTCGTCAAGGTCTCGGGTGGTCTCTTTGCGGTAACGCGCGATGAAAGGAATGGTATTGCCATCTTCCAGAAGTTGCACGGCACCCTCAATCTGCTGCACGGTGACGTTCAATTCCGTGGCGGTCTGGCGACAGAATTCGTTGAGGAAAAATTCGAAGCCAACAACGCCTGCTGAATGATCGGAGTTCATTGCAAATCCATTCTGTCGAGTGTGTGAAGCAGAACGCAACACGCCAATTCCTTGGGCTTTGCATTTGGCGCGTTATGCTCCGCTCCATGCACTCACATAATAGCACAGCGCAAAAGATGAGGCTGTGATTGCAAGATCACAGCCTCAAACAGAGGGGAATTGCGGTAGACAGGACTTGAACCTGCACGGGTTGCCCCACACGCCCCTCAAGCGTGCGCGTCTGCCAATTTCGCCACTACCGCGATCAATTCGCCGCGAAGGATAACAACCAGGGAACCGCAGATTCAAGCGGACTGTCAAGACAACCTTCCCAGCTAAAAAAATCCCGCCTTTTTCTCCCTCAGAATCGACACAAAACATGAAGTTTTGTTGGGCTCAATGCTGAAATACTGCGAATCGTGACGTTCCCAATTGTGCAATTGAAAGCAAGACAGGAATTGAGGCATATCCGGCGTTTCAGGGATCTCTGGAAAGTTCCGCGACGCAAAATAGTTTGCCGCTAGCTTTGGTCTAAATAGAGACTTGCGGTATTCTGGTGCCAGAAACGGTTCCTCCTACACGCGTGCGGATTCGCACGCCTGTTTTTGTTTCCATAGGGAAGGTGTGCGGTCGGGCACAAAGTTGGCCACCTATGACTCAGAACTCTGCACATTTCTTACCAGTTCAATTTGGCACACGGTTCGCTATTGCAACAGACTCATGGCTGCACGCAAAACTTGAGCGGCTGATTCATTTTGGCTGAAGCGGACATGGAATGGCGTTGATTCGCTGCGATTTGGTTTATCTGCGTCTCGGCATAGGCCAGTCACGATTGATGTTGCTCTGGAACATGGCACGCAAGGTGGAGCGAAACATGATCGGTCAAATGGATACATTTGGTTTGTCGGATATTGGACTGGTTCGAGAGAATAACGAAGATCAGTTTTTGATCGCAGACTTGAAAAAGTCTGTCATCATTCATCAGACAAGTCTGTCATACGACGATGAGACACATCTTCTCGGCGGCTCGCAGGCGAAGCTGTTGCTTGTTGCCGATGGAGTTGGTGGCGGGCCAGAAGGTGATCGTGCAAGTCGAATGGCAGTGCAGGGAATTGTTCAGTACCTGCTGAACACAATGCATTGGCTGTTTCGGTTGAACGACGGTCGGGAAGACGCGTTCCTCGATGATCTGAAAGGAGCCTTGGTTTTCACCCAGGACAAACTACAGCAACATGCGGCGAGGATGCCGTCGGGTCAGCAGATGGGAACCACAATCACGTTGGCTTACATCGTCTGGCCTCAAGTTTATTTAGTTCACGTGGGCGATAGTCGCGCGTACGTTTTTCGCGATCAGGAAGTGATCCATCTGACACATGACCAGACATACGCACAAGCTTTGGTCGATGCCGGGATCATGCACGAAGCGGACGTTCGAAAGTCACCGCTGAGGCATGTGCTGTCCGGGCTTGTGGGTTGCAATCCCAAAAGTCTGACGCCGGAAGTCAGTCAATTCAAACTTACACTTCAAGACAAACTCTTGCTGTGTACTGACGGCCTGACCGCAGAATTAACAGACGCAAAGATTGCCGCGATTCTTACCGAAGATAAGTCGGCCGAAGATGCATGCCATCGCCTGATCAACGCGGCCAATCATGCGGGCGGTCGCGATAACGTGACGGTTGTCCTGGCACATTTCACTGACAAAGCTCCGGACAGCCTGAAACACAAAGAAGAAGTTGTTGAAGACAGACTTGCGACCCACATGTCTGCACACGAGCAGATGTTTTCGTCAAAGACTGCAACGAGTGGTTCGCACCAAATGACACCAGCAGAATTTGTGCGGGAAGCGGACCTGAATTCGAGTGTCCGACAACTAAAATATTAACGGCAATCGTCGCAAGTAGCGACGATTTTGAATGTCATGGGGCGGTGTTTCGGCGAGTATTGAAAGGGCTATCGCCTCAGGAAGCTGAACAGATTTGGAATGTAATACGTTCCATTAATCTTTGCTGTGGATGTTGCGTTTGCCGTCATAACGACCCCTGGATCTTGCCTCCGGCAAGTTCAGGTTTATTCACGATCTCTGTAGTTTCTGCTGGCCCAGCAGGACATCGAGGCCTCGGCGCGAGAATCGACCACGCGAGGCCGAAAGATGGGTAACTTGCCGACGCAGATTCAACGTTGGCCAACGTGGGTTCGCCTTTCGACGAAAGTCCTTTCCGGCAGAAAGGACCTACCAGTACCTTTGCTGCGGTCATATTCCGCAAAACATCAACCAGGACCAGGCGTCGTCACTGCCTTTTCGACTTCGTCTAACATCTGCGCCCTGCGGAATGGTTTGTAGAGCACTGCTTTCAAGCCTTCCTGGCGTGCTTTGACGATTGAATGGGAAGCGTCGTAGCCAAAACCGGTCATCATAATGATTGGCACATGGCTGTTGATTTCACGGAGCCGACGGAAACATTCATAACCGTTCGCATCAGATAATCGAATATCAGTGAGCACAACGTCGTAGTGATAATTTCGCAGCATAGCGCAACCTTCAGTCGCATTCTGTACGGCTTCGACTTCGCAACCCATCTGACCAAGCAGATTGTGAGCATCATCACGCGCCGCCATGTCCTGATCGACAACAAGCACACGTTTTCCGATTAACGCTTTTCGCGGCGGACGTTGAACCTGCGTCTTACTGAACGGAACTGACGCATCTAACTTTTCTGGTACGCTTCCGACAAATCCTGTAATCTTGCGAACTCGATCAGTGATCAACTGCAGGCGATCACAGACATCCGGATCATGTCCAATGTAACGTTCCAGAATCCACGTTGCGGCATTCAGGATTTCATCCGACGGCTTCGCCACTTCACGACGCAATCTGTCGGAGTTCTCAGTCTCGGCGGTGACTTTTTCAGCGGCCAGAAGCTGAAGCTGATTCAGCGAACTTGCCACAACGCGGCTGAACAATGTCAAAAAATCGAGATCTTTTTGATTGAACGACAGCGTCCCAGGGCTTTCAACATTGAACGTCCCCAGCACTGAGTCGCGGATCATCAACGGCACAGTGAGAGAACTTCGAGCATCCCTGGCACCACACAGATACAAAGGATCGCTTTGAGTATCCGAACACAAATAGCTGCGTTTGCTGAACGCGACAAATCCAGTCACGCCATTGCCGGCTTCGAGTGCGTACAGCTTTCGAACGGCAGCCTCAGGATCCATTCCATATTCAAGCAAAGGATGCAATTCGTGTGTCTCAATGTCATTCAATCGAATCTCAAACGTGTCGTAACCGAGGATCTCCTGAGTAAACTGCAGAATCTGATCCTTCAAAAGAATGATGCGTTCCTCGTGACTCATCGCGGTCACTTCTTCGGTCGTGAGATTTCCCATCTCCAGACCGGCACGATAGATCGCATCCTGCTTTTGCTTCTCGATTACCTGAGTACTGACGTCTCGCACCGTCAGGATCATTGCCTGCTTATGAGTGCCTTCCAGATTAATCGTCGTCCTGGTCAGCCTCAGCCCCAGCGAACTGCGATCTTCGCGCCGAACCGTCAGCGAAGCCGCTTCCCCCGGACTTGCCGGCACTGCAATTCGTCGCAGATCAGTTCCGTCCGCCGGACGAATGATGTCCTGCAGCGGTTTTCCAATCAGTATATCCGCCGTTCTCAGCAGCTGTCGAAAAGTCGTGTTGTGCCAGCGGATGTTCAGATGTTCGTCCAGCAGTACAATTCCGTCCGGCAACGCGCTGAGGAGCCCCATCGCGCTAACCTGCAGGTCGGACATGAGTTGCGGCTCTGAACTCTCCACGACAACAAAGTCGGCCGAAGCATCCGGTAACGTTACATCATCTGCGGAGATGACTTCCACTTTTTCGCCGGTGAGTTCCTTGATCTTCGGAACAGTCGAATCAGTTTTTCCAATCACCAGCATCCGCTGACGAATTGCAGTCATCTGACGAATCCTTTTAGCCGTTTTCGGCTAGATGCGAGCTAAAGCAACGAACTCGCTCACCATAGTCACGTAACACGCCAACGGCGAACAGACAATGGCAGAAGTGCTGCTGATACCGGATTCTGCCCGCAGATCGTCCAGACTGCAAGAAGGTTTTTCACACTCCCTCAAACCCGGCAAAGTTCTAAACCATCAGAGCATCGAATTTTCACACAGGCTTCGACAGCAATCCACACGCAGAACGCACACGCTCTACGACTTCTTTCGCTTTTGCCCGAGCCTTGTGAGCACCTTCACGCAGGATATCTTCTACGAAATCCGGAGCTGCCTCAAGTTGTATTCTGCGTTTAAACGCACCCGCAAAATGCGACATCGCCGCATGATAGAGCGTTTCCTTCGCTTCACCATATCCCATACCGCCCGCGCGATAACGTTCAGCCAATTTTGATTGCTCAACAGGAGTAGCGAAGAGTTTAAAGAGTTCAAAAACCGAACAAGTGTCAGGATTTTT
>JAYVNW010000033.1:0-5096 GCA_043758225.1 Candidatus Kuenenia sp.
CAGGCAGGCTTGCCGGAAGGACACACTTGATCCACTGCAACATGTTTTTGAAAGGACGCGCAGCTACTCCTTCGGATTCGACATTACTTCTAGGCTTGCTGCGTCGATGTGATGCGATATGAACTTAACCGAGCCATCGGCCATCAGAAGCATTGCACCTTCCTACTTTCCGATAACGCTGCCAAATTGATTGACACCATTGCCGAGTCCATCGGCTGGGTTTCGCGTGTTGCCTGGATCTCCCCAAGCTTTGAACCCAGATGCCACTTCTCCGGCAAAGATAAGATTGGATGAGCCTTATCGCATTTCTGGAAAACTTCTCCCGGTCGTCGCCTGAATGACCTGTGAGTTGCCCGCAAAGTGAGCTGCCCGGAGTTTCCCGACCCTGCAATCCTGTTCCTGAGCATTGTAATTCAAATACGTCGGAATGTTGTGTTGAAAGCCAGCAGCATTCTCCTGGCTGCCCCAAGGCTTGTTCAAATCCAGCATTTCATAAATTCGGGGTTGTTCTATGAAAGGCAACAGGCCAGTCATCCAACTGTACTGCTGTTGGTCGTAACCGAAGCTGAATTCAGGCCGTGTGTCCTCATAAGAATCCTGGTAATTCGGCACGGAAGCACCAATGCGCTCCAGACTTTGTCTCGTCATGAATGCCTTCTGATCAGATTCAACACGACGGCGAGCCCAGCCGATCCAGACGCTCATCAGCCATAGAGCAAGTATTCCAGTGATGACTGCGCCAACGATAAGAGCGATCTTCAGGTTTCCATATCTCCGAACCCGACTGTTTGCCAAGTCGATATTTCTATGCCACGAGCGAAACGCAGTTCTCATTGATGTTCAGCCTTGGTTTCGAAGAGTTGACGGGTATCTACTACCCGTCCGCACGAGTCAATGCTTACTTGGACTCGTCGCAGTGTCACTTAAAACGCCGCTTGTCGTTAGTACACCCGCACTTTAGGTAAATGTTTCACGGCCCAGCATCGTTCCCAACACATCGCCGATCGAGAGCCCGTTCAGACTCAGTCTGGCAAGCTTTGTTCGAATCGATTGTGATTCCATCGTGCTTCCCTGTCGCAAGTCGCATTGACATGCAAAGTTATGATTTCGTTGATTGACTTTACTTGCTCAGATTTTCAAACATATACAAACCAGATTTCCCCGGACACACGAGATCGATGTCACCGTCACCATCTATATCGATCGCAGCAATTTGCAACCCCGTGCCCGCGCTGCCTTTGGGGAAATCTTTCAGAGCCCAACGATCCTTGGCATCTTTCGGAGCATTGACAGCAGGGTCGCCGTGGAAAATTGTGTGCTTGTTCCATTTCGCAGCAGCACGGTCAAACTGGTAATAAAAAACGACCGATCCGTCTGTGTCGCCGGGTTCCACTTCATGTGCATAGACCCGCTTACCAGTCACAAGTTCCGGTTCGCCCTGGCCATCAAGATTCGTGAAAACCAGAGTATGAACCTGCGAAAACGTATCGTCGATACTGTGCTTTGTCCATTCACGCTTGCCGTCAGCGGCCGCTGATTGCTTCAGCCAATTCAATCCGAAACCATGTCCCATGCCCCAAATGATGTCTGTCAATTTGTCGCCGTCGACATCGCGACCGTGAATAAAGATGCCGGCCGCACCAAGCTCGAATTCCGCATGGAATGGCCATTTATCAGACGACGCCTCTGCCGGTTGTTCGTGCCAGCCTTTCGGAGTAATAATGTCAACACGGCCATCACGATTGATATCTCCGACACCAACGCCGTGCCCCGCACCTGCACTGCCAATGTCATGTTTCTTCCAGACTACTTCTGGCTTTTGCTGGGTCAACTCATACCACACAACGACATTGCCGGTATTCGGCAGGAAGTCGAGTTTCCCGTCGCCATTGATATCTACCAGTTCACCGGTTTCCATGTTTCCCGGTGTGTCAATTTCATGCTCAGTCCATGCTTTCTTAGCATCGCCGCCTGGATTTTCCACCCAACCCACGCGCTTGCCGAAATAGTTGCACGTGACGATATCACTGCGTCCGTCGCCGTTCACATCCAACGGTGAATCAGAAAAATCTTCGTAGTAATGAGGATTTGGGCCACTCGCCGGAACGTCTCGCACCTTGTGCTTCGTCCACTTCGGCGCTTCATACCAGGAATCGCCACAGAAGATGTCGATCTTGCCATCACCATTAAAGTCAGCCGCTCCACAGGCTTCGTAGGGCGATTGATCGTTAATCGTATGCATCTTCCATTTCAGATCAGGCTGAGCATCCTGAGCGAAGTGCGTCGTACAACAGGCCAGGTTTCCGAATACGACAAGTGTTGCAACTGAACGACGAATTTGAATCCGCATTGAATGACTCCGGGGGAGCGAATAAATGGTGGCAGAAAAAAGTAAGCGACTTTTGCGTAGATCCGCATGATCGCCCAAACACGATGGAGTTGGCAACTAATGGCACCGAATATCGCAGTGATGTTCGCTGGATACAATGACAGGACGATGCATGACAGGACGATTAGGGGCACGGAGGACGAGATTTGATTTGCGGTTCATCGTTCTTTCAACCGCTCAAGTCCACCTAAATCCAGTTCTGACTCGCCCGTCGCAGGCCGAGTTCATCAGCGAGTCGCATTAACATAGAAATGCCAGCACTGATTGGCAGAGTGATGATCAGCAGGGATGGCAGGGTGGTCTTCAGAGCCGAATCAATCTCGGCAAGTGCAGGGATCACGGACAAATTCATCTGGCCGATCAACTGCAGTCCGACCGCCAGCAGCGTGAACAGTGGAAGGTGCAGCGGTGTCATCATTTTCAAAAACGACTGGCGACGCGAACGATAATCGTCAGATTTTGATGTCGGACTGATCAAACAGACGGCTATGGCCGGTAGCAGCATCGGACACAGTGGCAGAAATCCGGGTCGCGCTATCCAGTCGATTAACAACGCTGTGGCAGACAGCAGAATTCCGGTGCCAGTTCCCATCCAGAACATGATCCCACATGCGATCGGCAACAGCAGAGCCCCCTGAGGCAATGACTGTGACCATGCAATTTCAACCGCGATCGTCAGCCACAGGATTGCCAGTGATAGAGTAATTCTCATGTTGGTGCCTTTGTTCTAGGGTCTCGGTTTGGAATCTGTCATCGTCATCGTCTCCGGCCGCAGACTCATTCGGACGATCCCCACCCGATCCAGTTCCGCAACCGTGAAGCCGGGCTTGATTCGCACGTCCCATTGGCCACCGGCCAGAAACTCGGCAGATGTTACAGTTCCGAAAAACAGTCGCGGCCCGCGAACACCGTTGATATCGGCACTGATCACTGTGTCTCCCACAGTGACAGCTTCCGTATATGGAATTCCCGTCACGCGGCACCCCAGTGCGCCAGTACCTTCCAGCATTCCGATCGCTCCAAAGACCAGCCCGTCTTCAGAAGATCGCAACAACTGCACTTGCGCGCGGAATTCGCTGGATGTCAACGGCTGCACGACACTGATCCACCGCCCGGTTTTTTCGATTCGTCCAACAACGATTGATCCGGATAGAACTCGATCACCCGCTGCAACGCCCGCATCCGAGCCCACACCGACAACGGCCCCGTTTCCGTCCACGACAAGTTCCGAGCGGTTGATTCCCGCAGATTTTCCGGCTGAGACGATCAGTTCTCTTAACGATCCCGGCAGTCCATTGCTGCTGATCACTTGAGCCGGAATCATCGCGTATTCATTGAGCGATTCCGCTGGATCAATCGCCTCCGCTATCACCGCCGCCGCCTGCGAGCGTTTCAAGTCACGACGCAGCCGGGCGTTCTCGATCATCAATTGTCGGAGTGTCTTCATCTGCTGAGCATTGTTGGCATCCACAGTATCCGATGCCGAAGAAAGGGCAACTTCGTTCGTAATACCTCCGCTATCGGAAGTCGCCTTCATGGCGATCACGGCGAGTCGCCCGGGACTGAATGCATCGTGCAAAGCCAAACGTGTTCCGCGCAGCATCTCCATGCGATCAGCAAACATAACGACCAGTGACAGCACAAACATCGTGATGGCTGGCAACCAAAGTCGATGCTGAGAATTCTCAATACGCATGGGAATTTTCCGTAGGACGGGTCTCCAGACCCGTCCAGATATCTTCATGTCAGGACGGGACTGGAGTCCCGTCCTACGAATAACTTACTCGATCATTGCCGCATTCCGTCATCTAGTCCATTCTTCCAGCGATCCAGATGGTCCAGGCAAATCATGGCTCCTCGCGTAACGGCTGTGCGAGGCGAATCGACAACCCGCACCGGGATGCCAAGATGTTGCGAGAGATAACGATCGATGCCTCGCAGTAACGCGCCTCCGCCAGCGAGAACAAGTCCGGTGTCCGCCAGGTCCGCGATGAGTTCCGGCTGACAACGTTCAATCGTGCGACGAATGCTGTCGACAATTTCTTCCAGTGGCTCGTAAAGCGATTCGCGAATTTCTTCGCTGGTCACCAGTGCTTTGCGAGGAATTCCGCTGGCCGTATCCAGACCGCTGACTTCATGAGTCAGCTCATGATCGAGCGGTGCCGCGCTGCCGATGGCAATCTTGAGTTGTTCAGCCGTTTGATCACCAATGCGAAGTGAATATCGCCGACGCAGATAACGGACAATTGCTTCATCCATCGCATCACCGGCGACTCGAATGGATTGTGACGCGACAATATCTGCCAGACTCATCACAGCCACTTCCGTCGTCCCGCCGCCGATGTCACAAATCATGCTGGCCAAAGGTTCGGATACTGGCAAACCTGCTCCAATCCCGGCTGCTTTCGCATCATCAATCAACCAGACTCGCCCCGCGCCGGCTCGTTCCGCGCTGTTGAAGACGGCCCTTCGTTCGACGGCCGTGATGCAACCAGGCACCGCAATGATCACTCGCGGACGCATTCCCACAGAGCGGCCACATGCTTTACGCATAAAGTATCGCAACATGGTTTCACAAAGTTCGAAGTCGTTGATGACTCCATGACGCAGCGGACGGACGGCTTGAATGCCTTCTGGAGTACGTCCGAGCATTTGATAGGCCAGTTTCCCAACGGCGGCCCCGCGTCCGACGACTCGATACGTTCCC
>JAYVNW010000034.1:0-2388 GCA_043758225.1 Candidatus Kuenenia sp.
GGAGACGGCACAATGGATCGCAGAGAATCCTTCATCTACGACGGAGCCGGTCTGCTCGCCGATGCCGCAGGTTCCATCCACATCGCCGGTCCCAACGGAGCGTTGAATCAAGCTGGCTGGACCGATCATATGATCCTCTCTTTCAGGGATTCCGACGCCGATAGTTCACAGTCTGATGAACTCACCGCCTCTCCTGCTACCAGCATCGGATGCAGCAGTGGTGCCAATTTAGCCCCCGCACTGACACTAATTTTCGCATTTTGCAGCTAAAGCCGCGACTGTTTGCGCGTACTGCGAATTCTGGTATACTACAGAAATCTGGGGTATTCAGGAGGCGTGGCGGCTTTCCCTTGAGCAATCAGCACGGTGTTATTTGAAGAGGGCTATACAATGAAATCGTTTCGACTGTTGTTTCTGGCCATGTTTTTTATGTCAGCAAGCCTGTGGGTTACGCCTGCTGCGGCTGGCGGACCGGGTGGTTATCCTCCTTGGCGACCCTGTGGCCCGGGAAATTCGTTTGGTGGCAATCGATTGATCGGCCAAGGTGGTTTCGGGGCGGATTTTCGACCGTCGTGCGCGACACACGACGTATGCCTCGCATCGGGTGCTTCCCGCCGTGAATGTGATCGACAGTTTCACAGCCACATGCGATGTGCGTGCGAAAATTCGCCACATCCGTTTCTTTGCCGGATGAAGGCGTTCAAATTTTTCGCGGGTGCCCGAATCTTTGGCGGGCTTTATTACTGAAATCGCCAGTAACACCCTCCGCGGAAATCCGCTACGACGCCTATCGAGGCTCCTTGTAGCGGATTTACGTGAGGTGTGTGATGAGACAACCCTGGACATATACGATTTTTCCCGTCGTTATGGCACTGCTGCTCGGCGGGACAAACATGGCTGCAGCCCAGGAAGAAGACAGCCTGTTTACGGCGGTCGATGCAACAGCCGCATTCAAAAACGACAGCGATGTGACGAAGGCAGAGCCAGCTTCCGGATCGGCACAGAAAAGTCGGTTGATCTCAACGAACGATCTACTTCGAACGTTGACGGATGCGAACTTCGAAGGGACTGCCGTCGGTACGCGTGCCGTTGCGACAAAAAAACAACTCGCGTCATGGCAGTTTCCCGTTCTGGTAACACTGTCAGAGAATGAACAGGACGTAACAATCGTGCTCGGGTTGCGCCGAGTGAGCGATTTGCAAAAGGTGCCCGCGACGCGTCTGTGGCAACTGCTGGAAACGAATGAAAAATCCGGTCGCACAAGTTTTGCATTCAATCGCGAGCGGAACCGTCTTGAGTTGTTCAGCCTGATCGGAAACTCGGGCATCACTGGTCAAACATTGAGAGACGAGATTAATAGACTTGCGATTCTGGCACGAGATACGGAATCGTTGTGGAATCTGGAAGAGTCTGCTGGCGGAGCTTCGAAAAACTCTTCGGAAGCCGAAATTTCCGGGGCAACAAAAGTTGTTGCGCCCAGCGTTGCGCCGTCGCCGTTGAATACGGCTCAGTCCACTGCTCCCGCGACTCAAACGTTGCCCGAGGCTGCAGCTGTTTCCCCGAATTCTCTGCATGGGCGATGGTCAGCGAGTCGTTCGGCGACGGATGCCTTTGCGATTTTGCTGAACGCCGACAATACGTTTGTCCTGGTCAATGTTAGCGGAGGCAAGCAGGCTCGATCGACCGGAAAGTTTACGGTGCTGAGCAATCAGCTAACGCTCGAAGGGAGCGATGGAAGCCGATTGAGTGGAACGGTCAAACTTGTGTCCGATTCCGAATTTCGCTTCGAACAGCAATCCACTGGCGCCACAACTGCGGCATTAACATTTCGCAAGGCACAATAAAGCCTTGCTATGTTTTGATTCCTGTCAGTTCGCCGATCCGTTATTCTTTCTGGGGCACACGGGTAAATGTCTTTCTGTGCTCGAAACCAAACCCGAAGAACCTGACCGACTGTGCAGCAATGGTTACAGTCACGGTCCCACGTTTTAAAAATCCTGAGCCCCTGAAATGCTGCGACTACAGTTTCTGTTTTCGATCATCGTATCTTATTCCACTGCGGCTGCGGAGGCTCAACTTCCGGACGGTAACGGCAGCATTCCTGGGCCATTCAAAGATTCCGAGATCGTAATTACCACGACGGCAAGGCTGGCCGGTGCAATCCATTCTCTCACATGGAGTGGCAAAGAGTTCATCAACAGTGCGGACCATGGTCGTCAGTTACAGTCCGCTTCGAATTTCGATGCCGGTTCGCTGTTTACCGGTGAGACCTTCAATCCGACAGAAGCTGGCTCGCGGCATGATGGAGCGGGTGAGCAATCAACAAGTCGGCTGCTCCACTACATCGCACAAGGCAACCAACTGCAGACAACCAATCAGATGGCCTTC
>JAYVNW010000035.1:0-4297 GCA_043758225.1 Candidatus Kuenenia sp.
CTGATCGTCCAGAACGATTCCAAATATAGATGATTCTTTAGAGAGTTGTGTTTGATTGTTGACCAGAATTTCAATTCCTCCGATCATGGCTACTGTTCAACAACATCATGTTTACTGTGAACAGGACCATGGGAACGGGAGAAACTGCTGCATTGACCGCCGCGGCGTTGTGGGCGTGCGCGAGTCTTTTTTATAGTCGCACGCAGCTCTCGGCATGGCAGATCAATTTCGGTAAGAATTTCCTCGCGTCACTTGTTCTGTGCCTGCATCTTTTCGTTGTGACATCGATCGGCGGTCGATCGATGTTTGCTGCAGATTTGAATTCCTGGATTCTGCTTGCGATCAGCAGTGTCGTCGGAATCGTCATCGGCGACACATTCTACTTTCGCAGTCTGCAGATTCTCGGACCCCGCCGTGCGTTAATGGTGTCAACAACGTCGCCATTGTTTGCCACGATCGTCGGCTGGGTTGGGCTGGGTGAATCGTTGACGGCTGGCAGCTTATTCGGAATCGTGCTGACGTTCAGCGGAATCACCCTCGTCATCGCAGAACGAAGTGCGGCGCAGGAAGCCGTTGGCTACCTGCCAGCGTCGATGACGCGTGGTGTTGTGATGGGGCTGATGGCATCGCTCTGCAATGCTTGTGGAGCCACGTTTAGTCGAATGGGAACTCTTGGGAGCGAAGCGTTTGCTGCGTCGGGTTGCGACCCGCTGGAGGCCACAGTAATTCGCGTCTGCATTGCAGCCAGTGGTTCGATTGTCGCAGGATTAGTGACCGGGACTTTGATTTCGACAGCTCGACGTTCATTTGATTGGTCAGCATTAAAGACCTACTTGCCTGCTGTTGTGTGTGGTCCATGGCTGGGGATTTGGATGAGTCAAATTGCATACCGGCACACTCAGCTGGCGATTGCTATTACACTGACATGCACAACGCCATTGTTCGTAACGCCCATTCTTCGAATCGTCTACGGATATCGCATTACAGTTCGCGGAATCCTTGGTGCAGTCGTCGCGCTGGTTGGTGTCTATCTGACTGTGGCGGGTTAGAAGATTCAGGTTTGACGACAAAAATTCAAAAATTCGTCTAAGTTGCCTCGTGTGTCATTCGTCATCTGATTTGCATGACGTTGCCGCGCACGAAGGGAGAATGATGAATCAATCTCAGGACCACGGTTCGGAGCGGGAATTGATCTCGAAGCCGGAATCGGGGACTTCAGCGGAATCAGAGTTGTTGACTCCGCAATCTGAATTCATCAAACGGGCGCTCGAGCAGTACCAGAGCCATCTGATTCACTACGCGCTGACGTTGACAGGAAATCTCGATCAAGCGCGGGATGTTGTGCAGGATACGCTTCTCAAGCTTTGTCGGCAGCCGCCGGACAGCTTTCAGGGCAATCTGGCCCCATGGCTGTTTACGGTGTGTCGAAACGGAGCTTTCGATCTTCAACGGAAGGAACGACGCATGACAACCGCTGCAGAACTGAGTGAGCAGCCATCGACGATGCAACAATCGCCCGAAGCGACGGTGATCGCACGCGATTCGGCCGACAGAGTCTTTCGAATGCTGGATCAGCTTCCCGACAATCAGCAGGAAGTGATTCGGCTGAAATTTCAGAACGAGATGACTTACCAGGAGATCGCGGATGTCACGGGATTGTCAGTGACGAATGTCGGTTTTCTGCTGCATACCGCGATCAAGCGATTGCGGGAGTTGCTGCAAAGCGAACAATTGCTGTCGGCGGGATGAACGTCGACGTAGGACGGGACTCCAGTTCCGTCCTGATCTACTTCGGTTGAATCGCAGTTCAGGGCAGAAACATGAATCGCATTTTTAATCGGTCATGTCTGACGCCCAATTTACTTGCCTGATTCTTAACTTTGTCTGGACGGGTCTGGAGACCCGTCTTACGGCGTACGGCGAACACATTGTCTTTCAAAATTCAAAATTCACATATCGAGGTGCTCTATGTCTACATTCAACTTTCAACCCGACGATCCTCGTCTGACGGCTTATGCTCTGGGGGAGCTTGATCCCGCCGAGAGGGCTCAGGTGGAGGCCATGCTTGCTGATTCCGCGGAAGCCCGAACGGCTTTAGAAGAGATTCGAGAGACCATCGGGTTGCTGTCCAGAAAACTCACGTTCGAACCTGCGTTGACGCTGACCATTTCGCAACGCCAGTTGGTCGAGCAGGCTGCGGTTGTGCCAATGCCAGTCGTCGCGGCGAGCCAGGGCAAGAACGCCCGCTGGGGCATGATCGCGCGAACGGCAACGACCGTTGCCGCCGTGGCTGCAGTAGTTGTAATGGTCCCGTTTGTTTCGCGCAGTTTGAGAGATGGCTCATCGAACTTGTACGTGAGTCAATCCGAAACGGCCTCTCCCGGTGCCGCACTTGACCAATCGACGATTCGTGATGCAGCAAGTTCAGTTTCTGGCTCGACAGCGTCCAGTCCTCAATTCGAAGGTGGCTCAAAGGACCACGAATTGTTGGCAGCAGAAACCGCAACCACGAATCCCACTCAATCCACTTCGGCGACTTCAGAACCACATTCTGCAGAAGCAGTAGCGGCGTCCGACCCGATATCCATGATTGACGAGACCTCAACACACCCAGCGATAGACCTGCGAGCTGAGGGAAATACACAGCAGCAGCTAGCGGACGTGGCGATTCTGGTTCTTGAGGGCAATGAGAGTGATGTGGACAAGGTCGCACAATCAATTGCGTCATTGGAAAAGCAGTCCGGCGATCAGGCAATGGAATCAAGTGGGAAGCCCATCTCGAATGAATCGCTTGCAACGAATGTGCTCGCTGGCTCGCAGCCGCTGAGTCCCACTGGTTCCCCTTCGCCCGCCACGTCAGGCAATATAGCTGAAGGCCCAGTCGGACACGTGGAACTGGGGCGAGACGCTGGGGAATCGAAGAATGAACCCCTGATGTTTGGTGCCGGGGTCAGTCGCAGGCCGCTTGTTGCAGAAAATTCGGCAATCAGTGGAAAGACTGAATCCATGATGTCCAGATTAGACGCCAGTGTGGCTGAATCGAAGAAATCGAACGAGTTTGAATCACTGGGTGCAGCTAAAGATCGAACACTCTCCCTTGCTACTGCCACTCCGCCCTCAGCGCGTGGCGGAGAAGCGTTCGGCGAGGCGAAGGCATCAGTTCCTCGAGCGCTAGGTCTTTCGATTGCCGAAGCCGCCGACGGAAATGGAGTTGGCGGCCTCGCAGATCGTGGCGAATCCGAGGAATTGCGGCAATTTGAAACGACCGTCGAGCTCAGCAAAGAGAAACTCACCCGCTTCCGCAGCATCAACGATGCCATTTCTGGCACCGAAGCCTACGAACCCATCGTCGAAAACACTTTCCTGACACCGATGGAGCAGCCGCTTTCGACGTTCTCGATCGACGTCGATACAGCTTCATACGCGAACATGCGACGATTCATTCAGCAGGGCCAAATACCGCCAGCCGGCGCGGTGCGGATTGAAGAACTTGTCAACTATTTTCGTTACGACTACCCTGAGCCGACCGATGGAAGTCCTTTTTCCGTCAACATTGATGTCGCCACATGTCCGTGGAACTCACAAAACAAGCTGGCTCGAGTCGGTGTGAAAGCGAAGACGATTGCCGAGGACAAACGACCTGCGACAAATTTGGTTTTCTTGATTGACGTCTCAGGATCGATGGCGGCCGAGAATAAACTGCCGCTCGTCAAACAGGCTCTCAGCGTGCTGGTTTCGAAGATGGGTGAGAGCGACCAAATCGCGATCGTCACCTACGCTGGCGAAGCTGGGCTGAGACTGAATTCAACGTCCGGATCACAACGAGCTGTTATTCAGCAGGCGATCGATTCTCTGCAGTCCGGCGGATCGACCAATGGGGCTGCGGGAATCAACATCGCCTATGACACGGCGATCCAGTCGTTTATCAAAAGCGGAGCCAACCGCGTGATCCTCTGTACCGATGGTGACTTTAACGTCGGCGTGAACGATGACAATACACTGGTCGAGATCATTCAGGAGAAGGCCGCCAGCGGTGTCTTTTTGAGCGTTTTTGGCTTCGGCATGGGCAATCTGAAAGATGCGAAGCTTGAGAAACTGGCCGACAAAGGCAACGGTAATTACGGCTACATTGACGGGCTTGGGGAGGCTCGCAAAGTCTTCGGCGAGCAGCTCAGCGGCACTCTGATCACCGTGGCGAAGGACGTGAAGCTGCAACTGGAATTTAACACTGCCACCGTCGGAGCGTATCGACTGATCGGTTACGAAAACCGCGTTCTCGCCGCCAAGGATTTCGATG
>JAYVNW010000036.1:0-3492 GCA_043758225.1 Candidatus Kuenenia sp.
TGACATCTGCGACTCATCTTCTTACCGCAAACACTACGTGCTACGTCCCGCTCAGCAGCCGGATTTCTTCCAGAAGTGATGCCTTCAGTTTCTGCAGAAGTTCCAGATTTTCGACTTTGCGATGGTGTTCGTCCACCACATAAAAGACGTCCACCACCTGATCAATATTCGTGGCGATGCGTGCCAGATGGACCGTCAGGCCAAAATTGAATAAAGTATGAGCCAGCGTGTAGAGCAGCCCCTGTGTATCTGTGGCAAACACGTCAACCACAGTGAATCGCTCCGAACAGTCGTTGTCGATGCCAACCTTTGGCTCCTGTCGCACGATGACCGGATTAATACGGTTGAATCGATAAATCCCACTCCTTCGAAAGATGCTTTCCGCCTTCTTCTTTGCGGTCAAAACATCCCCGATCGCGACGGCAACATCTTCAATTCGCGATTGCGGCACTGGACCAGTGAAGTCATTGTCGGTGACTCGGAAGTAGGCGATCACAACGCCATTGGACGTCGTACACACCTGAGCCGCCAGAATGTTCATTCGCAGTCCGGATAGAATTCCCGCGATACTGTGAAAGCTGCCGTGCCCGAATCGACCGGGAGCAAACACACGATAGCTGACGGTTTCTGTTTCGGCATCGAACTCGCCTTCAATCTTGACTTCAGATTCATTCAGCTGATGAATCATGTCCAGGTCTCGCGCAATTCGATCGGGCTGCTCCGTCATCAGGTAAAACGGCGGCAGCGAATCCAATTCTTCATCAGCCCACATGCTCCACGCTTCGGGATCGGCATTGCTGCCAAGCGGCACGATGGAACTACGCACTGCAGTCCGTACCATCTGAAGTCGTTCGCGTTCCAGATGATTGTACGGTCGACCGCTAAGGATCTGCATGGCCCGGTTGTACAGATCGGCCAGCAATTCGCCTTTCCAGTCCGACCAGACATCTGGACCAACAGCTCGAATATCGGCGACGCTCAAAACGTAGAGCATTCGCAGCAATTCAGGGGCACCGACGAGACGCGCGAAATCGACGAGCATCGTGGCATCGGTGATATCACGTCGAAACGCCAGATCCGGCATAATCAAGTGATAACGCACAAGAAACATCAGCATCGTTTTCTTGTTCGCCGCCATTTGCAGACGCACGGCAACTTCGTCACACAATTGTTCACCGACGATGCTGTGATCTCCTTCGCGTCCCTTGCCAGCATCATGCATCAGCATTGCTAAATGCAAAGTCGCGCGATGTCGGACGCCCTGATAGGCGGAACCAACTGGCGATTCGTCAACAGCGAAGGACGTCATTTCATCCATGGCTTTCAGAGTGTGCTCGTCCACTGTGAAACTATGGTACTGATTGAACTGCATCAAATTTCGGATGCTGGCAAATGGCGGAATCAGCCATTCCAAAATTCCTGTTTCGTACATGGCGCGCAGCGTATCGGGCAGTCCGTCCGTGAAACGCAGAATATCGCGGAATCGATCGGTGGCTTTGCGGCTCGGTTCCTCCGACAGACCGAGCGCAATCTGACCGATCGTTTTGCGTAACTCCGGCGAAATTTTGGCCTTATTCTCCGCTGCGCTAACAAAGACGTCCAGCACGGTGAGCGGATCTTTCAGTGCTTCGCGGCGAGCTTCGGGCACTTGCACTATGCCGTCGATAATAAGAAATCCTTCCGCCGATTTTTGGGGCAGGATGGCATTTCGTAAACGACTCAGGATCGACGGCTTATGAGGCACTTCAGCAACGCGACGCGCGACTGCGGCGACGCGAGACGTGTGGCCAAAATATTCCTGCATGAAGGCTTCGACAGGACGCAATTGATTTGAGGCACGGAACCCACGTTGCTCAGAAAGTTGCAATTGCAATTCGCGGGTCATCACGTCCTGCTTTTGATTTGTCAAAGAATGCAGATCCGTTCGCAGCGACGAAAGATATTCGTCAGCCAGGAGCAGGTCGTCCAATTCCTGCTTGCTGATGTCACTTTTTTGCTGGAGCTGAACAGGATCCGGATTGCGATAACGAATGAAGGATACCCAACGCAGCAAATGCAGATCGCGCAGGCCGCCGGGAGATCGTTTCAGGTCTGGTTCCAGCTGATTCACCGAGTTGCCGCGCGTCATCCATTCTTCACATCGGGACGCTACCAATCTTTCGATCATGGGTTCTGATCGATCTTTGAACACCCTGGAGCGAACCTGCTGCAGCGCAGTCTCGGCGAGCTTTTCGTTGCCGCACAGGAATCTGGTTTCTATCAGCGATGTCGCAAACTGAATGTCTTCACCAGCAAATCGAATGACGTCCAAAATGGTGCGAATGCTGGATCCAGGCTGGGCTCCCGCATCCCAGCAGTCGCGAACCACCGCTGACAGAAACCCCTGAGCGATCGTCTGCTGCTTTGCATCCATCAGGAACAATAGATCGATGTCAGAATACGGGGCAGGGCGGCGACGACCGTTACCTCCTACAGCAAGGACAGCAAATGAAGTCGGCGAAACCTGTGGTCGCATTTCCAGCTGGTGAGCGACAATCCCGCGGATAAATTCATCTACCTGATCCGACATCCATTGGCAACACGCGATTCCGCCTTCGCCCGCTTGCCTGCGTTCCTTCACGCCACTGCGCATTGCTGCGAGTGCAGCGCGTCGCTGCTGAATCAGAATGTTGATACTTTGTAGATTTGGTTTTGCTTCAGTCACGATTCTTCTCGAACAACTCTGCGACTCTTTAATTCAAAACGCGGCAATTCTCCTGCCGCCACCGATCGCACGTCAATGACAAATCCAAGTCGCTGCCGCAACGCCGATTGAACACGCTCCGTTAACTGCACCACGGTATCTGCAGCTTCCGGGACCGGTTCAATCGCCACGCAAATTTCCTGCATCGCGCGAACTGTCTTGAGTTCAATTCTGAACTCCGCTACCTCAGTAATCTCGCGGACAACCGCTTCGATGCTCGACGGAAAGACATTATTGCCTCGCACAAATACCATGTCGTCCGAACGGCCCATGATGCCACCGTCAAGCCATGTGAGTTTTCTGCCTGCCGGATCGTCAGCTGTTGAGGCTTTCACCAGATCGCGTGTCCGGTAACGAATCAGTGGGCTGCCAATGCGGCCAAGATTCGTGATAACCAGTTCACCGACTTCACCAGCCGCAACCGGCTGCAGCGTTTCGGGATGCAGAATCTCGGCAATGCATTCGGTCTCCAAAAGGTAAAGGCCGCCGGGCCGATCTTCGCTTTCGATGCCTAACGAACCGATCTCCGTCATGCCCCAATGATCGATCACGCGAGCTTCCCATGCGTCTTCGATTCTGGCCCGAGTTGCTGGAATGGTGCCGCCCGGTTCCCCGGCAACGATCAACATGCGGACAGACGTTTCTTTGAGATTGATACCTTCCGCCGCCGCAACTTCCGCCATGCGCATGGCGTAAGTTGGAGTGCAGCAAACAACGGTGGCTTCATTTTCAATCATCGCCTGCAGCCG
>JAYVNW010000037.1:0-5268 GCA_043758225.1 Candidatus Kuenenia sp.
ACCAGCCTTGCCAGCGGGCAATACAAAGCATTCGTACGAGCTTTCGTGAATGGACGACCAACAGTGACTACTCCGGTGTATTCCGCTGCAGTTCCGGCGATCTACACCGAATTCAGCAATGGAGTGGAGTTTGCCGTTGGTGGTCGTCCGATTGTAAATTCAGTGCCAAGTTCAAATATCCAGCGGCCAACAATTTCGTGGGCTGCTGTGGGAGGAGCATCGAAGTACGAAGTCTATATCTCGGGCACACCTGTGATCCGTCAGCAAGTCACAAGTACCTCGTATACAGTGGCAACAGCACTGTCGCCTGGAAAGTACACTGTCTGGGTACGTGCGTTTGATACAGTTGGGAACAAATATGGCGGATGGAGCAATCCTGTTGAATGGACAATTGTAGCGGGCAACCTTGCCGTCATCAGCCCTATTGCGAACTCAACAGTACAAACGCCAACGATCTCCTGGACGTTGGTGCAGGGTTCCTCGTCGTACGAAATTTTTATTGCGACTAAGGCAAGTCCAGGTACCGCAGTGTTCCGTCTTGCTGGCATCACCAGCGGTTCGTATCAAGTGTCAACACCATTGGCACCGGGGCAATACCGCGTCTGGATGCGGGCACTCAGTTCGTCTTCAAATACGTACGGCGCGTGGAGCGTACCAGTCGACTGGACGATTTCTTCAACAACACTCATCGGTAACCCGCTGGATTTTGCGACGGAACTTGTACTGGCAGTAGTGCCGAATAAGCTTTCAGAACTCGTCAATAGCTCGACTGTCAACATGACCGATTTCGATCTGACTGAACATCCAACGGCCCCTGTCGTTGTTGCGGAGTCTGCCGAAGATAGTGCAATTCAGATCAAAGCAGTTGCTGCAGACATTCTTCCTATTGTCCGTCAGCCCGCCGTGCTTGAAGCAAATGAGGTTCAGGAAATGGACAATGTCCTTGCCGGATGGAACAATCATGCATGGTGGGATGAGGCGGTTCAGTCGTCTGCGGCACGGAATGGTGCGACAGTCGGCGAAAACGGAGCGACCAGTTCTTCAACATCTTCTGCGTCGGCAGTAGTGCTCAGCGCATTGCTGATGTTGGTACCAAAATCGATTCGACGCAAGCGTCAAGAGTAATCAACTTCCGTTGATTTACAGCAAAACACCCGCCGCTTTGCGGCGGGTGTTTTCGTTTGGTGTAATAATCCGTTTTCGTTCGACGTGTCTTCAGGACCCATCCCGACTTCTACCAGCCCATGTGCTTTGGCTAGTGTTCGGGACTGAATTAACCAGCGTTGCGGAGCTTCTGTTTCTTGCTGGACTTGCCTTTGGCTTGCGATGCCAGTTGAGGAATCATCTGCGTTTCTGCTTCGACAGATTTCGTAGAACGCACGGGAACCCTGCGTTCGGCACGCATTGGTGGATTTGGATTGACGTGAATTACGTGCCTGGCATGCAGCTGAAATGCCGACAACAGAAGTCCCGAGATCAGCAATTCAACGGTCGTCAAATGAAAGACATCCGCCGGAGAATTCAGCCGAGCCCCTGCGAAGGCACGGACGATCAGCAGGACGGTCGAACACACGACAAGCGATTGAGCAAGTCGGCATCGTCCCATATCCGGAATCAGGCGTCGAAGTATCAGAGCCAGACCAATGCCTGCTGGCACAATCATCAATGCATGTCTGGCAGCTTCAATTCTTCCGAACACTGGTTCCAGTGCTCTGACGGTCATGTTGACCAGGAATTCTGCGGAGCCTGTCAGCAATATGAATGATGCTGCAAACAATGCAATTGCCATCCATCTCCACCATCGGTAGCGACCTCGAAAATCAACAACGCTCGCGGATCGAACCCAACCAATCACCAGACAGAACTGAGCTGCCGCGAATAGCTTTAACCCCGAGAGTCCTCGCAATACATCAAGCTGCGACCTGAATGTTGAGGTTGCAGAGACGTCCCCGGATCGTGACGAAGACCAAGTCGCGATTGCAAAGATGATGGGCGTCAACGTCAGCACAACGGCCACGGTGAGATGCTTCCATAGTCGCGGAGAAATGATGCGACGAATGAGGCGGTCACGCGATAACATCGGAAACGCTGAAATGTTTCCATTATCAGCGTCTGGGCTGACCCGGGACTCGGCATCCGTCGTGGTGATTTCAGGATCCATTTCAACCACCAATCGCCGACGCCGACGGTCAGTCGCACTTGCGGAATTATTGAACTGAACTGCAGACATCGATTGAACTCAGCGCGAACAAAGACGACGCGCAAATTGGCGAATTTTGAAACTGCTGGCACCTGGCTGACTGGCTGCATCGGGCGATGATCCATGTCCCTTGCTATGCGCCGTGGTGGTGGAAGAATCGACGCGGCGAAGGTCGCGACTGCAATACAAGCCTTTGATAAGTTACAGACCGCATGCCTTCCCAGGATTTTGAACGGTTTAGGGAAAGCAGTGTTTTAAGAACGTACTCGGCGTTGGCGGTAGATTTTTTCAAAACCTCGCAGATTTACCAATCGGTAAATTCTCTGGTTTATGTTGTGGCTTCACTGTGGAATTGAACGTTCGAGTTTCAGCAGCGTCTCTTTGTGGCTCAGTCCGCCGCCGTATCCAACCAGTTTTCCGGTACTACCAATGATACGATGGCAGGGCACGATAATCGAAATTGGGTTTCGTCCGTTCGCCATTCCAACGGCTCGCGAAGCTGCCGGATTGCCAATTTGTGCCGCGATACGACCATAGCTGGCGGTAGTACCAAATTTGATTTTCCGCAACTCGTTCCAGACTTTTTGTTGAAATTCGGTTCCTTCGGGCAACAGCGGCAAATCAAACTTCTGCAGTTTGCCCGAAAAATACGCCGTTAATTGTTTCACGGCTTCCTTAAGCGGTTTTTCGTTGGACTCCCAGTCTTTTTCCGGAGTTGTTACCGGAGCACTGAAGTGGGATTTTGAGAATGAAACGTGTCGCAGGCCATGTTCATCGCCCGCAATCAGGAGTCTGCCGACCGGCGTGCCATCAAGATATGTAAAAAACATGACTAATGGCTCCTGGAATTTCATGACGGCGCAGACATTGGATACACTGCCGCCCGAATTATACAGTTCACGAATGTAGCATTAAATCATCAGCATAGAACTCATATTTAGAATCTCATTTCGGAATTGACACTTCATGCCTCAGGAATCAATAGCGTCCCAAACGCAACAATCCGCAGGTGACCGACAAGGTCACGTCGATGCACTCCGCTGGCAAAAATTCTCCGTGTTGGACGATGGGTTCGTCTGTCTCGTGGATGTCATGGGAGATGACAGCAGCATCGTGCAGGCCGCTCGCGTGAGCTACGGCGAAGGAACCAGGCAAGTCAGCGACGATCGCACGCTGATTCGATATCTGCTTCGCCACAGACATACAACTCCTTTTGAAATGGCGGAAATCAAGTTTCTGGTTCGAGTCCCCATGGACTGTTGGCGGCAATGGGTTCGCCATCGCACCGCAAATATTAACGAGTACAGTACGCGGTATTCGTTGGCAATTGATGCGGCTCAGACCACCGATCCGAATGAATGGAGAACTCAGGCAGAATCCAATCGCCAGGGAAGTGGGGATTCGCTGTCCACCGATCTGGGACAACGCCTTACTCAGGAAGAAACGGAGCTTCAGGCGAAGCTCCGAGACGTTTATCAGGGACGCATTTCGTCCGGTGTAGCTCGCGAACAGGCGCGCAAAGACTTGCCGCTTGCGACGTACACTGAAGCGTATTGGAAAATTGATCTCCATAACCTGCTGCACTTTCTGGCACTTAGGATGGATAGCCACGCTCAGTTGGAAATTCGCCAATACGCCACGACATTGGGGGAAAAAATTGTTGCGCCTTTGTTTCCGATCGTTTGGGAGGCGTTTCTGGATTACCGCATGCAGTCCACATTTCTGACGCGGCTGGATTCTGGTGTTGTGCAGCGTTTAACGGCCACGGCTGCTGCTATCGGCACTGCCCCGCCATTTTCTGATGCAGCATTTATGGCCGCTCAGGATCCAACATGGGTCAGCCTGAGCCGCAGCCGAGAGCGTGATGAATGCCGTTCGAAGTTGCAGCGTTTGGGCTTAGTTATCGGGGGAGGCTGAGTAAAATTTGGCGTTCAGAATTTTCTCAAACTCCAAAATTGGAACGCATTCCAGGGATCTTTTCGCTGCATTGGCTCGAACCGTGTGGAAAAAGCCAGAATTCCCGGTAAGGTTCTCGAACTTCATGTGTCGATAACGGCAGGCATCACCTGTCCAACGCGACGTGAGTGAGCGTAGCTCAGTTGGTAGAGCAACGGACTTTTAATCCGTAGGTCCTGGGTTCGAGTCCCAGCGCTCACATTGATGTAAAGCCTTGATTCTGAAGACGTTATGCTTCGGTTTCAAGGCTTTCTTCTTTTACCGTTTTGATGCTTGTTA
This sequence comes from Candidatus Kuenenia sp., assembly GCA_043758225.1. Classification (GTDB taxonomy): domain Bacteria; phylum Planctomycetota; class Planctomycetia; order Planctomycetales; family Planctomycetaceae; genus SXXK01. The sequence goes on from JAYVNW010000037.1 coordinate 4,436, forward strand.
GCAAATTGGTAGAAGAACCTCGCTTCTGGTCGAAAGCTGACCAGACAACTTCCGCCGTATCGTCGGCGGCGAATTGAACGAAGAACGTCAGCTTTATTGTGATGGAAGCGTGTCGCATGAGCTGCTGAAGGACGTGTGGTTCCACCCGTTCTCCCCAGCGAAGGCCGAAAGACCTCCGAAGGTAGTGAGGCTGGAGCCATCAGCATCGTACTCCTGAGATGCTCACAGCAGCAACCAAGGCCGTTGTTCAGAAAGTCTGGCATCATTTCCTGAACACAATAACGACATTTTGCGATGCCGGCAGTACCATATCCATCCAGTCGCTTCTGAGATCGCATGGCCTCAGCAACAGGCAACCAGACTCGCGGCCCAACGAAGCGGAAAAGTTTAACGCACGATTGACGTGTCCGGCGAATCGCCAGCCGCATCGGTCGCAATTCGTTTTCGACCTCACTAACACTACGGGAAAATCCAATGCCGGTATTTGACTCTGCTTCACCCGGCAGCGGACTTCGCACCATGATGGGTGTGTGGGCCGTCACTGCTTTTCTGCCGTTGCCTGCCTTGGCACTCACCGATCCGGCTCGCAGCTCCGACCTCTCATGCCTTTATCTCGGCATGAGTAATGCGTTGCTCGCCACTGAATTCCATCGCTCTTGGGGGCTGCCCAGATCGGTTCATTCCTGGCGAGCCAGAACGCTGGCGACCACCATCGCCGTCCTCGGCAATGCCGCACTTTTTATCGGGTTCGGTCTGGTGACCCGTGTGCAGACCCATTTCCCATTTCCGCTGATGGCAGTGCTTTCAATAATTCCAGTTATCGGCGTCATGCC
>JAYVNW010000038.1:0-4780 GCA_043758225.1 Candidatus Kuenenia sp.
AGATCTAGTATTCGAAAAATCCTGGCTTTCGTTTCTGGTGTTGTGGTTCCATAATGGCATAGTGGTCGCGTTCCTTCGCAGATTGAGATTTTGACACCCAATTCTACCGAATGGACGCGACCATTCTTATATCACATAACTCCACCCAGCTCGCCTAAACCTCCACCGTTTCGTCAGGCCAGTTTCAGGGTGTGAGACCGCTTGCTGTACATCAGGCTCAGGTAGTGCTGGCTGAAGTTGTTGCGGGCAAGTGATCACAGCAATTAGATTTCGTAAAATGTTTCAGCATTTTACGATATCGGGAACAAGCTTGACTTGCTCCCGATTTTTTATTGCACAGAATTGCAAACTCAACCTGCACGTATGGAGAAGTTTTTCTGGCGATTGTGGTAATTGCTGACTTTTGCCTTTCGGGCTTCCCGAATCCTAGTCGCCCGAGGTGCCGACCAGCTCGAGTCAATCCCTGAATTCAGCGTGTTGGCCAATATCGATCGCCTGCCAAGAAAAACATGCGACTCCATGACTACGTTAAAAACAACTGCACGTCGTATCGACATCGGGCATGAAATCAGGACACGGCTGCTGAAGTAGCAACTGGCGAGCGGCTGGGCGTCAGCCGTCCGTGCATTTTGATGACGCAGGACACTGGACATATCGCACGTATTACCGAAGGACAACTGCAATGAAACTCGTCAATTTTATTCTTTTGACAATCGTGTTTTGGCTCATTTCACACCCTGTCGCACCAGCACAGGATGCCACCTGGCATGCATCCGGAAAGAATGGCGTCGTCGCGGCCGGTCATGCGGATTCGGTTGCTGCGGGAGTTTCAATTCTGGACGCTGGTGGTCGCGCGGCGGATGCGGCCGCAGCAACGATTCTGGCATTGGCGGTGACGGATTATGGTTCGTTCGCCATCGGTGGCGAAGTCCCCGTGTTGGTTTTTGATGCGAACACAAAACAGGTAAAGACACTCAGTGGTGTTGGTGTCGCACCATTAGATCCGGCAGCGATCGAATGGTTCTACAAAAATGGTATTCCGGCCACGGGCAGCATGAAAGCCGCGCCCACGCCGGGGGCGGTGGATCTGGTTGTCACACTGCTGAAACTTTACGGCACAATCTCTTTTGAAAAGGCCGTCGCTCCGACATTGGCACTTCTCGACAAAGGTACAGCAGCATGGCATCCGCAACTTGCCGTGACGCTGCGAAAACTCGTCGATGCTGAACGCAATGCGTCGGGCACTCGTGAAGACAAACTTACAGCCGCTCGAGATCGCTTTTACACAGGCGACATCGCCGATGAACTGGAAGCCTGGTACATTGCGACCGGTGCATTTCTGCGAAAACCAGATCTGGCCGCTCAAACGACGCTTGTTGAAGATCCAGTGACAATTGAATACCGGGGCTACACGGTCTGTAAATGTGGTCCATGGACTCAAGGGCCTGTGCTGTGTCAGAACCTGCGATTGCTGGAAGGATTCGACCTTCACGCGATGCAGCATTTGTCGGCTGATTACATTCATGTGCTCACTGAGGCCATGAAGCTGGGATATGCCGATCGAGACGAATTTTACGCCGATCCGCGATTTTCGGCCGTGCCGATGACGGAGCTCCTGTCCGACGGTTATACGAACATCCGCCGTCCTTTGATCGATCTTCGACATGCATCAATGGACCGTCGTCCTGGAGATCCCGTCAAGATGCAGCCACTGCGAACTGACGCGGTGCCGGGCAATGAGACCGAGAAGATCCCAAAGCAGGACACAACAACCTGCGTCGTGGCCGATCGTTGGGGCAACGTCATTGCCGCGACTCCCAGCTGCAATATGTTGACAAATACGCCGGGGCCGTCTGGAGTCAACACCGGCAACCGCGTACGAAGTATGAACACGGCTCCCGGTCATCCGAATCGTGTCGAGGCAGGCAAACGGCCTCGTGTCACACTGACGCCGACGCTGGTTCTGAAAAAGGGCTTACCTGTGATCGCCATCAGCGTTGCGGGTGGCGATGTGCAGGACCAGACAACTCTCAACGTGCTGCTCAATCACATCGAATTCGGCATGTCACCACAGCAGGCTGTCACCGTTCCGCGATTTTACATGAACCATCATCAGGATTCGTTCAACCCCGCTCCCAATCGCAACGCAGCATTTGTCGGTCGAGGAGAATTGAAAGTGCACGAGGAAATTCCCGATGCCGTCCGCAAAAATTTGTCGGACCGAGGCCACCTGCTGGAAATCGTTAATACGCCGATCGCCCATCCTGTCATGATCGTCATTGACCCCCAGACCGGTCTCATGCACGCCGCAGGCGACCCTAAAGCCAACCGACACGCTGGTGCCGCCAAATGATGAAGTATCAACGGTACCGACAGTTCACTAAAGGCCAAATCAACGGGATCCCTGTTCATGAAATATGCCCTGACTGTTCTGTTGCTGCTGACAACATCATCGCTTCCGACTCACGCGGGTGCGCCGGCGGATGAACGCGAACAAGCCGCTGCAGCGTGTCGCATTCTTGATGAATGGCATGCCGATCAACCGGAACCAGGAAAAAGGCAACTTCATATGGTCTGCTGGACTCCGGCCAACCGTGAGCTGCCTGCTGAAAATTACAACTGCCCGTAGAGATCGCTGACCGGCAACATGTCATCCAGACAACGTTCTGCTGCCAGTCGCGCGACGGCAAACGCACAGGCGGAATCTGTGACGTTGCGAACGAACATTGTCCGCAACTGAATCAGTGGCTGCTGCGGAACGATGTTGCACTTTGCAATCGCCTTTACGGCCAGCCAGTCACCGCTTCCGCTGAGCAAAAGCTGCACCGAGTCCGGAGAGATGCCTGCAAGGTCGCTTACGTATCGCAATCGATCGGCAACCGCCGAAGCAATTTGTGTGATCTGTTGTTCGGCGACATGTTGGGCGATAAATGACAGTTGAACATCTGAGATTTCATGGCGGTCGCAACAGACGACTTGAGCCAGACGACTCAATGCCGCCTCACGGGTTGCCGGTCGGCCGTCAGCCGTATTTGAATCCTGCGAGTCCTCAGCGATATCCAGGTTGATCAGATGCACATCCAGTGACGTCGCAAACAGTTCTGCGGCGACAGGGACAGGCAAGGTGTCAGCCGTATCAATATTGTTCGACTGCAATGCGTCAAGCCGTGATTCGTCAAGCAGCGGTACGTGGTGCACGATCGCGCAGATTGGCGTGCGGCGAACTCCGGTATAGACGAGTTCTGAATACGCCAGGCGTTGCAGATCCGTAAAACCTTGTGGACATGGAATACCATTGAGCAGCGGAATGACATCTGTCGTCGTGGAACCAACATCGATCAGCAGCGCCGGACCGACAGGCACAGCTCGCCCAGCCCACGTGGCCAATGCGTGCCAGTTGGCAGCGGCGACCAATTGAGGCAACTCAATGGCATCATGCATCTCCGCAAATTCGCCCGACGTCAGCCACACTCGCACTACCGAATCGGTGAACGCTTCCGCAACAGTTGCGATGATAAACTCTACGCCTTCGGATTTAGTTTCAAAGCAGTCGGCAAGTTCTGCAGTCATCGTGAGTGCGACAAGATCTGGTCGAGTGCCCGCTATAAGTGGCAGTTGCTTGAGTTCCTGCAGCAGTCCGGTTTTATTCTTCCAGACAGCAAACGCCACGCTCGCGCAGCCACCATCTGATGTTGCCGCTTTAATGTTAGCGCCACCAATGTCCAAGCCAAGTACAAGCACGGGATTCTCTCAGAAAGTAGGCGGTTACTTCGCAGGTAGTGATTTCGGGTCCGCAAGTTCAGATTCAAAAGCCCGAGTGCTGCCTTTTGGGCAAAGCCGAATCGCTCGCACATCCATGACGGCACCACCGGGTTTGGTTTGCGCCGTCAGTGTGAGCGTTGTTCGTTCCTTCGCATCGTTAGCCGCCAGTTTGATACTCCCCAATGTGCGCCAGATGAAGTTTTGGAAGTGGCCGGTCTCTTCGACAACAAAGTCCAGCGCCTGATCACCGATCTGCATTTTCACCTGACTGCCGCCATGTCCCTTGCCGCATCCCTGAAGGATATCGATTTCATATTCGCCAGCCTTGTCACATTGAAAAGTCCATTCTGCAAAGTCCTTTTCGTTGGCCCAGTATCCAACCGTATTCTTGTGCGGCTGAGGCTCAAATCGCAGCTTTTCGCCCTGTGTCGACGCATATTTTGCTGGCATCAAAATGATGCCAGATGTCTCGTCCGGACGTGCCGTGATTGTCTTGTTGAAGAGCTCGACAGGGGCATCCAGTTCCACAACGACCACAGCCGCTGAATTTGTGGGTTGCGGAGAAATGTCAATTGTCCATTCCGTGGGCTCAGACTTTACCTGCATGGTCGCCTTATTTTCGCCAATCCAGCGTATGCTTTTGACGACATTCCCAAGCCGAGGTATCGTGATTTTTGCGGGTGCCGGTTTACCCGTAGGCATCACAAAGTACAGTCGGTTTTCATTCTGTCGCACATCCAGATCGGACAGCATCAAACCGTCAACAGCACTAGCCGTAGCCGGAAGATCCTCAGCCATCGCGATGTTCGCAAAACAGCAGGCAGCGATCCCGATGGCCAGCAGCCGTGTTTGATTGAAGAACCGGAATCGAAGCGATGAATTGACCGAAGTTGTCATGGAATTGAGCCTATAAATATGCGCACACATCAACGAAGTCACCGGGAATCGATATACGGCAGTCGGTAGGAAAGAAGTGTTTCCTTTTGCGAGCGGGGGATGTCAATCCCCTGATTGACCA
>JAYVNW010000039.1:0-2781 GCA_043758225.1 Candidatus Kuenenia sp.
ATGGCATGCAGTGACTTACCTTCATCAATGGCTGTCGTCAGCCAGATCTGATTGGCTTGAATGGATGGAGATGACCAGCCAAGTCCCGCGATGGGAACTTTCCACGCGATGTTTTCCGTTTCGCTCCATGTGAGCGGAAGATTCTTCGCATCTGAATGCCCCTGACCGCCCGGCCCGCGAAACTGCGGCCAGTCAGCTGCGTTAGTTTGAATGCTTAGACAAAGTATGGGTATGGTCGGCAGAAACAGAAGAAATCGGATCACGGTATGGACTCCAGGCGGGAGGTGAAGATGGCGGAGGGACAATCGTGGTGAATCACCTTCGAGATTGCAAGCCGGTAGTCTCATTCAGATGCTTGCAGCCGACGCGTGTTTCGATGAATCTTCTAACTGCAACCAAAACCAGGATTAGCAGGGCTTTCACTCCCAAGACTGAGTCAATGACACAATCGCACCATCAATTTGTCTACCGTTTCGCCGCATCATTTCTCGGAGGCATCGTCGCCCTCGCGATTGGAGTGATCCCGGCATTAAGTCAGGACAAACTGCAATCATCGGGTTCCGGTGTGGATACATCATCAACGGCGAAGCGATTCTTGATTGTTCACTCTGACGACGCAGGTATGAGCCATTCGGTCAACCGCGCGACGATCGACGCCATGGAGAAAGGATTTGTTTCCTCATGCAGCATCATGGTGCCATGTCCGTGGTTTCCGGAATTCGCTGAATGGGCCAGTCAGCACCCGGAAAAAGATTTTGGAATTCACCTGACTTTAAATTCAGAATTCGACAAGTACCGCTGGGGGCCAGTCGCCGGTCGCGACAAAGTCCCGACGCTCGTCGATAAAGATGGATATCTGCATGGATCAAAAGAAGAAGTCATCGCACAGGCTCGGCCCGCAGAAGTGGAGATTGAACTTCGAGCGCAGATCGATCGAGCCCTCAAAGCTGGCATTAAGCTCAGCCATCTCGACACGCATATGGGTACCGTCGTATCGACAGGCGACATGCTGGAAATCTACGTCCGGCTGGGACTCGAATATGATCTGCCGGTGATGATCATTCGCCATCTTGATCCGATACTGATTCAGGGTTATCCGGATCTGGCGGGAAAAAATGGCGAGTACATCCAGGCTCTGGAGGCGAAGAGTTTGCCAGCGATCGACTATCTATTTCAGTTCTACGCAGGCAAAGACCACGATACGAGGCAGGAAAGGTATTTGAAGACGTTCCGCGCACTGAAGCCGGGAGTGACTCAGATGATCATCCACTGCGGTTACGATGATGCTGAATTGCAAGGCATCACAGGAAGCCATTTTCTGCGTGATGACGACAGAAGAATCTTCTCGGATGCTGCAGTAAAAAAACAGATCGAAGAAATGGGAATTGAGATCATCAGCTGGCGACAACTTCAAGAACACGCGCGATAGTGGGAGAGTGTTTTAGTCCTCAATTCATGAATCGCGGACGTTTTGCATCACAGGAAATCTGCTACTCCCGTATATTTTTCCACCACATCCGGATCAAGTTCCAGCCCGAGGCCCGGTGTTGTCGGAATCGCCAACATTCCCTCATTGTCAAGTTGCCAGCCGCCAAGAGTGATCTCATCAATGAATGGCGAACCGGTCAGATACTCGACAAGATCCGTTCCGGGAAACGCGGACGCAAGATGAAGATCCGCAGCGAGCCCGACAGCCGTATTCCAGCCGTGAGGAATAAACTGTACGCCATTTTCCTGCGCCATCCATGCGATGCGTCGTTCTTCGCTGATGCCGCCGACTTTGGTCACATCCGGCTGAACAATGTCGAAAGCGCGGGCTTGCAGCCACGGCTGAAATGCCTGTCGCCGTGTCAGGACTTCGCCCCCGGAAATCGGAACCGGGGAATGCTCTCGAAGCAATACGTAGTCTTCCAATGCGTCGGGATTCAAGGCTTCTTCAAACCAGTGTACGTCGTAATCCGCCAGCATCTTTGCGGTGTTCAGAGCCCACTTGTAGCCGTTGGTCCAGTTTGCATCGCTGCCACCGGCATCGACCATCAGGCGTGACGCGCTGCCGACTGCTTCACGAGCAGCCTTGACGATGGCTTCATCGGTCGCTGCATTGCGACGACCAAACGGACCCCAGCCGATCTTGAATGCGCGAAAACCTTGAGCCTTCACTTTGAGTAAATGATCCTGCAGCGGTGCGGGTTCATCCATCAGCAGCGAGGCATACGGCTGGACTCGCTCACGATAACGTCCGCCGAGCAATCTTCCGACAGGTTGCCCAGTGGCTTTCCCCAGCAAATCCCACAACGCGATGTCGATGCCGCTGATGGTGTGTGTGATCGAACCGCCGCGTCCCAGCCAGAACATATTCTGATGCAGCTTTTCGCCGACGCGTTCCGGTTCCAGCGCGTTCTCGCCGCGATACAATGGTTCCAGCACCTCCAACGATGCGCGGACGAGTGCATCGTTTGTGAACACGCTGCCGAGACCCACGGCACCTTCGTCCGTATGTACGGCGATCAATGTATGCACACAGTCTTCGGGCCGCAACTCGTTACTCCAGCCACCTTCAGGTGTTGCTCCACGCAAACCAGCACAGCGAATTTCACGAATCTTCATGTCATGTTTTCCAAGGGAATGAATAGTCAAAGTAGCCATCACGCTCCGCCGTGATGATCCCCGATCTCAAATGTTACCACTTGAAACTGCTATTCTGTATGCGTTCACGACCGCCGAAAGAGTTTGACTTCCGGCACAAACTTTACATTATCGTCGAGCGGAAAGATGGGCCGC
>JAYVNW010000040.1:0-9464 GCA_043758225.1 Candidatus Kuenenia sp.
GCGATTCGATCTCCAGACTCCAGAATCTGCTTCGCTTCAGGATGAGCGATCAATTGCGAGCCGGGTAGCATCTCTTTCGCTTTTTGAAATCCCTGGACATGATCAGCGTCTGCATGAGTCGCCACCAGGTACTTGCAGTTGGCAAGTGGAAAGTCCAGTTGCCGAATCAGATCGATCAATTCGTCAACGGTGTCTTCATATCCGATATCCAGCAGCATCCAATCGGACCCGGAATAGATCAGATAGACACAACACCCCAGACGCCGACGGGCCTGAAAATTGAGTTCAATAACATTCGGAAAAAGCTCGCGTCGTTCCAACATTCGGTTGCTCGTGTACTATCAAATCAAGGTATCTGTAGTTGAAGTCGTGAGACTTCCAACGAAACTGCTGCCAGATCTCCGAACTCTCACGAGTCCGGCGCTATTTTAATCCAGACCGAGTGAAGTATTTACGGGAGATCTCGGATGCCTGAGTCCTGCTGCTCACGAAGTGTAAGAGCAATGTGCTCTACCGGCAATCCTCTCGATGAGTGACGCCGATCAATCTCGTTCGCAGCCATTCATTCAGCTCCGAAAAAAACACGGCACAATCAGGTTCGAATTCCAGCGTATGACAGGCATCTGGATAGCAAATGGATGTGAAATGATTGGACATAAATGAAGCGACTCTCGCTCGAGTTTTCGGGTTATCGATAATCTTGTCTCGACCAGCAAGCATCAGTAAAACCGGGCACTGAATTCGTGCAGCGTGTGACGCAACAATGTCGTCAAGATCTTTCCCCGAGTTCAAAAAACTGCTGGTAACAGTATGCAGCGCCAGAGGATCTTCGGCAATAAACTGACGCCACTTCGGCGCATCAGTAAACAATTCGGGAGTTCGCAATGGAATCGGAATGTCGGTCTTTATGATTTCAAATCGCCGGGCGAGCTTCAGTCGAAATCGCTGCCAGAAATTTGGGCGAAGATGCGGCTCCAGCCCGGGATACAACAAGGCCAGCCCTTGAAACTCAGACGGAAATAACGATACCGCAGCCGCAGCAACTTTACCGCCCCAGCTAATCCCCATGATCACTATTGGCAACGACGACCCGTCGTTTGAATCCGTTCGATGTTCATCCTTAGCAAGTGCCGCCAAAGAGCGAGCATCATTGATGAGCCGCATGCCGTGAGCCGAATGACCTCGTTGGAAACCGTTCCAACCAGAACCACGTCGGTCCGCAAAATACACGTCGAAACCAGCGTCCGCCATCGCTCGTGAAGATGCTTTGTACCAGCCGGAATGACTCTGAATCCCGTGCAGCGCGATAACGATCCCGCGAGGCGTTTGCGACCGCCAGTGACGAAAGTGAATTTTGTAGCCATCCGATGCCGTGAATGTCCGAATCGTCAGCTCAATCATCGCGGTACCACTTCCTCCACTGCACGCGCAAATGCACCAAATGCCCCCTGGTCAAGAAGGACGAATTTGACGACGGATGGTTTCTGATGCCAGCGAACAAAATCCATTGTGGTCTTGATCAGATTCGCCGCTGCCAAATCGATCGGATAACCGTACGCACCTGCACTCAACGCGGGAAACGCGACGCTGGTACAGTTATGTTTCACCGCCAGTTGCAAACACGCTCGACAAGCCATTGCAAGCTGTTCCGGTTCCCCTTGCCGTCCTCCTTTCCAGATCGGACCAACGGCGTGGAATACATACTTCGACGGCAAGGCACCAGCCGCTGTCGCCACCGCACTTCCGGTCGGACAACCTTCGGGATATTTCTCTGAGGTTTCCTTCATAATCGAGGGTCCGCCCGCCTCATGAATGGCTCCATCAACACCCCCACCGCCAGCCAGAGCGGCATTGGCAGCGTTGACGATCGCGTCAACGTGCTGTTGCGTGATATCGTCCTGAATCAGTTCGAGACGACAAGGGCCGAGTTTGACGATCATTGCAGAGTTCATAAAGTGTTATGCGATGCGGATTTGCGAGCCGACGGATTTTTGAAAAGCATAGTCTAACTGCATCTCCATGTTCTTCCGAGTTTCAGTTGCCTGCTGCCGATCGCTTTCACCGAGATTCTGATGATTTTTCTGTTTCGTCGTCCTGCGGCACCAGCGGAGTTTCAGCAGCTCGCCCGGCTGCCCACAGCCGCAGACTTCGAATAGCCCGCTGTCCGCGAAGAAAATACAAGTCTTCCAGCTTTGACAAACGGTAGCGGCATTCGCGGACCGCATCCTCTTTCCATGCGGCATTGGACGCAGTTGCCAAACCCGTGGAAAGCATCCAGTCGGCGATCGACAGCGCTATGTCTTCGTGACCTCGAAACGATGGATGGACGTGATCCACCAAAACGCCGTCGCCCGCGATTCCGTTCGTGCAGCGACGCGTAAGAAGGTCATCGGCATCAATCAGCGGTACTGATTCCTGCGAAGCGACATCTCGCATCCCGTTCTCCAGCGGCGTAGTAATTCGCAGCGGGCAGATGTCTTCGTCTTTTGCTCTCCGAAGGGATGACGCTGCGCCGGAAAAATTCTTAGCCGTCAATTGCAGCTGCCCGAGTTCGTACCATGTCAGCGCGTAACGCTGATCTTTGGCAGTGACCCGTTGAGTTATCGCGATCGCCTGATTCAAATCGCTCGCCGCCAGTTGCCGCGCGTGTTTCAGCTGGGAAATTATTTGTGACTGAACCTCGGCCGACGTTGTATCAGAAAATTCGGACTTAAATGGAGGACAATCGCTTAGGTTTGACGGCGGCAGAACAAACAGTAACGGCACGTGGTATTCGCGACTTAGCCTGGACATCGATCGCAAATCTCCGGCGAACGACGCAGCAATTTGAGACGCAAGTTTGTCGTCGCGATGATACATCGCCAGGCCATCATGCTGATCGAGCATCGTGTTGACTTCATCAGGAAGGATCGCACGGCTGACACCGGCCTCCTGAGCAAGATCATCTTTCTGATGGCCAGCAAGTTTCAACGTCCGCTGGAGTATCCGAAAACTCCTGAGATGATTCAGCACCGACAAGGCAGGAGCAGTGACAGCCGCAGATTCTCGCACGCTTTCGAAAGAAATGTGCTCCAGGAATTGATTGTGGCCGCCACAGAAAACGTACAGATCGGGCTGGTATTCCAGACATTCACGCATGATTGGCAGCAGTCGGTAGCTGGCATACGAAACGCCGCCACAATTCACGACTTTCCAGCTTCGCGACGAATCAGCTGCTTCCAGAGCAATCTGCAGATACGTCGGAAAGCTTGTCTCAATCGAAAACGGATTGCCTTGAACCGTTGAGCCACCGAAGACAAAGATCCGAAATTCGCCATCGGGCTTTATCGCAGCGAACGAGACCTCTTTAAAGTAACCGCGTCGCGCCGGGGAAGTATGGTATTCCTGGCCATCGGCTGTTTTCTCAAACAACGGTAGAATCGCATTAAAGCCAACCAGTGGATCGTCGCCGATTTGCGATTCGCCCCACCCAACAGCAACACACACCAGTTCAATCAATCCGAAAATGCTCAAGCCAAGCAAGATTGAAAGAAGTCGAAACATCCAACCCCGATGGCGCGAATGCGAAACTGCGGAGCTTGAAATTGTATCAGACACTTCTGGACTCATTGCAAAGATCGCAGCAGTGCATCAATCTCGTCTTTTGGCATCACACCAACAAAGTCTCCAACCTGGACACCATTGCGAAAGATGCGAACATCTGGAATCGAATGAATTCCAAGGTGCTCCGAAATTGCGGAGTTTTGATCGATGTCCACTTTGACAACATCCAGTTTGTCGCCCCATTTTTTCTTCATCGCCACAAGTGATGGTGCCATTTGCCGACACGGACCACACCACGGTGCCCAAAAATCGACAAGCACAAGTTTCTGATCTGTGCGGAACACCACTTTCAGAAATTTTGATTCTTCCAACTCAATGTCACCATTCTTTGAGAGCACCATGACTTCGGCGATACCATCTGGTGCGCCAGCAATCGATTTGCCCGTGGATGGAAGATCGTTGCACCCTGGAACAGCCAGAAAGGCAACAGCAGTAATCATCGCGAGCCGAATTTGCATGTTCAACTTCATCTCCAGAAACCTGTTCAAAACCTTGAGGCACTGCACCAAAACGCGTAATTCTTACAGTTTGGTTGACGTTCCCGCCCAGAGAGTAAGGGAATCTTACAAATTCGGAGGTTTTCGCCTGTAAGAACGGTGTCCGCAAGTCTAAATTTCGTTAAATGAAGTACGTTGCGGTGCGCCGACGGCGAAGAACTGCCGCAGCACTCATGTTTTTACTGACTATTCCTGTGAAATGATGTTTTTGGGAGATCTGTACAAATGTCGGTAACACTGACGGAAGCAGCAGCAAGCGAAATCAAGCGAGTGATGACGGAACAGAACCGTCCGGAATTGAAGTTTGTCCGCGTAGGCGTTGCTGGCGGCGGATGCAGCGGGTTCCAGTATTCCTTCGACTTCACCAATGCATTCGATGAATCAGCAGATGTTATGGTTGAACACCACGGCGTGGGTGTTGTTGTAGACAAGAAAAGCGACCTGTTCCTTGATGGAACGGAAATCGACTTCTACACCGGTCTGGAAAAACGTGGCTTCACGTTCAAGAATCCAAACGCTGTAAAATCATGCGGATGCGGCAGCAGCTTCTCTGCATAACGCATCTTGCAGCCATCCGAAACGGATGACGCAGACTCTAAACTCAAAGGCCCTTGGCAGCACAATCTGCCAAGGGCTTTTTTACGGCCAGTGTTTCTCCGGTGTGGCATCGCCATTTTTCTTGCCGTATCATACGACGTTGGTTTGTCGATTGTTTTTGATTGGATTTGACAAATGCCATCACCTTTCCCCGGAATGGACCCGTATCTGGAATCTCCCGTTCATTGGCCCGATGTTCACCTGGGTTTAATTTCACAGATACAGGCACAGCTCAATCAGTCACTCCGACCTCGCTACCATGTTCGTGTGGAACAACGAGTTTATGTGTCAGACGAAACAGATCCCGGTCGCAAAGCAATAATCCCCGATCTTCAGGTTATCGCCGGTCACACCGATTCATCCTGGAGCGGAAAATCTGCACATTTTGGCACGTCTGTTTGCGAGCCAGTCGTGTTGACAACTTTGATCGAAGACGAAATTCACGAAGCTCGGCTGGAGATTATTGATGCAAATCGGCAAGCCGTCGTCACAGTGATTGAGATCCTTAGTCCGACGAACAAAATTGTGGGTTCACGCGGACGTGCCAGCTACGAACAAAAACGCAAAGAGGTGATGACTTCATCAACGCATCTCGTAGAAATCGATCTGCTGCGTGATGGTGACCATCTGCATTGTCGGGAGCTGCTTCCCGAAGCGGACTACTATGACCATGTCTCTCGGCGAGGCCACCGGCCGCGTGGAACGGTCTGGCCAATTCTGCTGACTCAGCGACTGCCTGTGATCTCAATTCCATTGAACTCGGATGACCCGGATGTAATGCTGGATCTGCAAACGGTACTTAACACCGCGTACGATCGAGCGGCCTATGACATGGTCGTCGATTATCGCCTCGACCCTGTGCCGCCATTGACCGGACAGTTAATCGAATGTGCAAATGCCTTGCTCTGCTCACACGGCAAACGTCCGTCCTGAATGCGGTCACGCCAATCTGGAATAATTTTGATGACGCAGCGAAAAGCCACATGTGCCAGATACAGCCAGCCGGAACATGGAATGATGCTGATCGTCAATGTTACCTCGCTTACGCAAGGAGCACATGTGCGGTCGCTGCGCTGCGATTTGCAACGCAAACACCTTGCATACACTTGAGGAAGTGGACCACGATTCTGCTTGAAAAGGCTGTAAAAAACGACCACGACGAAGTCGCAGCCATGCTGCGCGACCTGCAGAGACAGCAAGCAACTCCCGATCAAGGAAGTCCATGTAGGCAGATCTGTCCTCAGATCTGCATCCTTCAGCGTCGTTAATTGCAAACGGTCGAGTTGTCTACAGACTTTCCGATAGTAATACCTTTTCCTGTCGATCGCCCAGCGACGACAACATCGGCATTGCGATGAGTGCAAACGTCGGAAACAGCAACAGGCCTGCCGCCGGTCCCATTGCGATCGCAAGCAGATGCTGCACTGGAATAAGGATTATCCCCGCCCCTGCCGTAGTCAGCAATGTGCGCAGTGGAATTGATCGCACGGTCAATGTCAACACAATCGCAAGAACACCGGGGACTGAAAACAGATGACTAAATTCCGGAGTCCAGATAGACACTACCATACATGTTGTTGCCTGTCCCAGCCAGAATGCGTTCCAAATATGGAGCTGATCGATTCGCCGCAGCATCCAATAGCCAATGCTCAGTGACAGCAGCAGACTCAGATACCACATTGAGAACGACAACGCGTGCCCATACCAAACAAATGGTCGAGGCAGAATCATCGTGCCTCGAATACACGCGCTGACAATCCAGCCAGCAATCGGAGCGGCAATAATGATCAGCAGCATTGTTAGCCAGACCCACAACGCCTGTCGCAATGCGCCGCAGCGCAGAATCTGCCGGCCGTAAAGTTGCACCGACACAATCAGCAACGCGAAGCGAATCGGCACACACCACCACAATGGAAATTGAACTACCTGCAGTCCCAGCACATCAAAGAACAAAGCGTTCTCACTTGTCCGCGTTAAATCCTCGCCGCTGCTCGCGATCCTTTGCGACACCGCCAACGCCTGTTCGCCAAAATGTTGAACACTACGCGGGTCGAGATTGGCAAGTGTATCGTCAGGTTGATGATATCGATGAGCACCATCAATGATGGCGAAATTAAAACCCTGCCAACCAGCCCGCTGGAACACACTGAAATCCGTCCCATTCGGCATCGAACGATAGACCGCCGTAAAGAGAGAACCGGTCACTCGAGGACGCACTGTGGAATTCACCCATTTGTTGATCGCCGTCGCATTTCCGGAATGGGTCTCGTACATCACGACTGGGCCCGACGTGCCGCGCGCATCAAAATTCAGCACCAGTGGTTTTTGCTGCGAAAGCGGATGCGAACGCACAAACTCGATCGCGCCCAGCAGGCCGGCTTCTTCACCATCAGTGAACAGCAGCCAGACGGGACGCTGGAGTTTCGCAGTGTCAAGTGTCAACAATCTTCCGGCTTCAACAACAGCGGCAACGCAAGCACCCGCGTCGCCAGCACCGGGGCCGAATTGACACGAATCGTAATGAGTCGAAAGCACCAAAGGCTGCACCGATAATCGTATCTGCTCAGGTCGCTGCGCGATGATATTGTGCAGATCGAGAGGCGGATGCCGATTGGTACCTTCGACATGACTGGATTGCATCTCGACGTCCCAACCATGTTCCTGCAAAAGTTTGACCAGTCTGCCTCGCACAGCATCATTTCCTGTCGAACCAGCCGGATGCGTCGAACCATCAAAGAGCTGTTCATGAATCTTCAACGCGTGTTCGGCAGAAAAAATCGGCACGCCAACAGCGGTGGATAGGTCGGCATCGACTTCGGAAACGACAGCAGGCCCGCGATATTGAACGCAGACCACCAGTTCAACAAGAAACAGGATCAGCAGAGTACAGGAGATCGTTGCGCGATTAGAAAGTTGCATCCGGCGAGCGGCAGGGCGTAAGCCCTCCGAGGACTGGGAGATCGTCGCTTGCGTGGAAAGTTGCATCTGCGAAGCGTATAGAAATGACGACAAAAACGCCAGGTGGCGTTTCCTGCCTACTGTGCAACAACTACCGTACCTGAAGATAACCTGAATTCCCTTCAGAATACGCAACTCCCCGGAGAATCCGGCGGTGTTCAAGGCCAGTCCGTTAGTTCAATTTCAACACAGGAACAGAGTTTATGCCTATCCACTCATTGCAGCGACGACACTTTATCGGCACCGTGGCCGCAGGATTATTCACTACTCGCGGGCTGTTCGCAGAGCAACTCTTGCTGCCGTCCCCGCGATTGACTGAAGGTCCGTTCTATCCGGATCACCTTCCCCTCGATCAGGACAACGATCTGATCATCATCAACGACAATGTCACTCCCGCCGTTGGCCAAATTACCCATTTGACCGGCCGAGTTCTCACGGCAACCGGGGAGCCTGTCAAGGACGCCACTGTCGAAATCTGGCAGTGTGACTCGAACGCGGTTTACCTGCATTCCAGAGACAGTGGGTCCAAGGCTGATCAACAGGACAAAAATTTCCAGGGCTTCGGCAGGTTCACAACGGCAAGTACCGGAGAATATCGATTCCGCACTGTCAAGCCAGTGCCATACCCAGGTCGCCCGGCTCCACACATTCACTTTAAAGTCAAACGCGGTGATCGCGAGGTGCTGACGTCTCAGTTGATGATTCGCGGCCATGAGGGAAATGCATTCGATGGCATTTTCAGTGATACGCGTGACCTGGTTGATCGCGAACTGATCCTTGCCGACTTCAAGCCAATTCCGGATTCAAAGATCGGCGAATACTCGTGTCAGTTTGATATCGTTCTTGGTCGAACACCGGATGAACGCGATGGTGATCAGGAACGCCGTCCAGGTCGATAGTGATTTCGAACTCGACACAACATCCTTTCATTCGACATCACAAATCTTATCAGTGCCGCACTCGCGACTTCAAAATCAATCTGAAAACTTATCGTCGGGATTAATCACATGAGACTTTTCATAATCGGTACTCTTCTACTTGCTGCGTTTTGTGCAGTGCAATCTCTGGACGCCCAGCCACCAGGCGAACGTGAACGTGGTGGTGGTCCGCCAAATGGTGGTCCGCCGGATCGAGGACCTCAAGGCGGCAGCGGCGATCCATCAGCTGCCATCGAAAAAATGCTTTCGCTTGACGCCAATGGCGACCGCATCCTGACGATTGCGGAAGTCAACGATACTCGGCTTGACAATCTTCTCAAGCGTGCCGATAAGAATTCAGACGGCAACATCACTGTCGAAGAAATGGCCGTGCTCTTCGCCGCAGAAGCAGCACAAGGACGTAACAGTCCTCGTGGTGGTCCAGGAGGAGATGCTGGCGGACCGGGCAGAGAAGGCTATGGTGGTCCAGGTGGCCCTCCGGGATTTGGCGGACCGGGTCGAGGCATGCGTCGTCCCGGTGAATTTCTTCCACCATTCATGCAGGACGAATTACAACTCACTGAAGCTCAGCGGACAGAAATCACAGCGTTGCAAATGGACGTGGACGCTCGTCTTAAAAAGATTCTGACCGAAGAACAACTGAAGAAGCTTTCTCAACGCCCCGGGCCACCACAGGGACGTGGTCCCGGAAATCCGGGACAGGGCGGGCCTCCGGACGGTGGACGAAACGGCAACCGACCTCCGCAGGAGTAATTCTGTATCATGCGTCCATACTGCACTTTCTGACATCTGTATAACGCATTGACGCATTCGGCGGCTTGAGGAAACTGGTCTACGCAGCCACGGGGGTCCTGGGTAAGAATTGTTTTAC
>JAYVNW010000041.1:0-3277 GCA_043758225.1 Candidatus Kuenenia sp.
TTCGGCGTGCAGTACGATCCGTCGAACGCGATTGTGGCGGGTGATGATCCGGTCGATCTGCTGCGACATGTTGCCGATCGCGTTGTCAGTATGCACGCCAGTGATCGTTACCTGGCGGAAGGGACGACGCTGCAGGATCTGCTGCAAAGCGACGGCACGATTGGCTATTCGTCCAATTTGCGGCATGGTGTCACCGGCAAGGGACTCAACGACTACGACGCCATTTTCGGCATTCTTGCTGAACAAAACTACCAGGGCTGGATCAGCATCGAAGACGGCATGAACGGCATGGGAGAGATGTCAGAATCGTTGGCGTTCCTGCGAATGATGGTGGCGAAATATTTCGGCGGAGTTCAGGCATGAGACGTATTAGGACGGCAATCATCGGTTGTGGGAAAATCGGCCACACGCATGCGCTGGCTCTGAGCACACTCGGCGAGTCTGAACTAGTCGCTGTGTGTGACAATCAGCTCTCCCGAGCCGAGGCGTTTGCAACTCAATACGGTGGCGCGAGAGCGTTCGATTCAGTGCCTGACATGTTGAGCAGCCTCGACGTGGAAGCAGTGACAATCTGCACCCCGCATCCGCTTCACGAAGCACCGTGCATACAAGCCGCGCAAGCCGGAGCGCATGTGCTGATCGAAAAGCCGATGGCGGCGTCGCTGGAAGCCTGCGACAGAATGCTGGAAGCTGCCCACAAGCACGGCATCAAGCTTGGCATCGTCAGCCAGCGGCGTTTCTTCGAACCCGTCCAGCGAATGAAGGCGGCCATCGACGCGGGCAAAATCGGCACACCGATCCTTGGCACATTTTCCATGTTCAGCTGGCGTGATCAGGCTTATTACGAATCCGATCCCTGGCGAGGAAAGTGGGCGACGGAAGGCGGCGGCGTGCTGGTCAATCAATCGCCTCATCAGCTTGATATGCTGCAATGGCTCATGGGTGAAATCGATGAAGTGTCGGGCTACTGGGCGAATCTGAATCACCCGTACATCGAAGTGGAAGACACGGCGGTCGCTATGATTCGCTTCAAATCCGGAGGTCTCGGCAATGTCGTCACCAGCCTGTCACAAAGACCGGGTATCTACACCAAGGTACATATTCACGGCAGCAATGGTGCATCGGTCGGAGTGCAGACGGACACCGGAGCCACGTTCGTCGCAGGAATGAGCGGTATCACGTTGCCACCTCTGAACGACGTCTGGACGATTCCGGGTGAAGAAAAGATGTTGGCAGAATTTGAAGCTGCTGACCGTCAGAGTTTTCAGCACATTGACGCAACAACCTATTATCACCGGTTGCAGATTCAGGACTTTCTTCGATCCATTATCGATGATCGCCCGCCGCTCGTGACTGGCGAAGAAGGACGAGTTGTTGTCGAAATGTTCACGGCGATTTATCGATCAAACGAACTCCGCAGGCCTGTGCGATTTCCGTTGTGATTATGATCGGTTTCACCCGACTCGAAGAGGAGCGGGAGGCGTGGGACTCAGCGCCTCCTCTTCGAGTCGGGTTAAACTACTATTTATCAATCCCCATGAGGCGGCTTACGGCTCATGAATGTCGGTAAATCGACAGCCTGCGGCAGAAAAGTCTGCGGATTGTTTGTAACCAGTAGTGGTTTCTGGCACTGTACGGTTGTCTGATCCGTAATACGAACTTAGGAAATCAGTCGGAGAGTGATTTTCAGCGTGCCGGACTTTTACCGGGTCCAAATGGCATGGCGGCTCCGCGATGAAGGATCGAAAGATGTCAGTCGATAATTCGAACATTCAATCGACAATTTTCCTCACACGAATTCTCTGGGGACTATTGGCGTTTATCTTCGTCTGCCCACAGATGACACAGGCACAGATCCTGCCAGCGAAGAACGATTCCAATCCGATGGATGAGCAGCAACGATTGCCTTCGGATCGCAAAGTTTCTCAGCAACTTCAGGAACTGGGGCGAGTTATTCGAGCAGGAAATGCAGGAAAGATTCGCGACGCACTAAAATTGCTGCGGGCTACAGATCCGTCGTTGATGGTTCCTGATGGAAGTAAGACATTTCGACCACTCCACCGCGATCTGGTCGAACGCATTCAATCTTTTCCAGCCGAACTGCAAGCTGAGCTGCTGAACGAAACCGGGGCGACCTCGCGACTGCTGCAAGCGTCGTATGAAGACAACGGACCGGCTGGCCTCATCATTTTTCTGCATCGCTCCGCTGGCAGTCGAGAATCGTTGAAAGCTCATCTGATGCTGGCTGCAATTCATCGGGATCGAGGTCATCGGCAGGCGACTTTGTACTGGCTGGATCCCGTTCTGCATTCCAGTGTGCCAGCAGAGTTGCGTGACAGTGCCGTCGCGATGCGCGATGAAGTGAATGCGGCCGCCAACATTACACAGCCTGCGGACAGCGATGAAGATTCGGAGTTAGAACCAGTTACTGCAGCCGAATCTGACGATTCGGCAAATAAAGAGAAAACAGATCCTGATGATGTGGCAGGCAGTGAAACCGCTGCGGCTCGTTCCGCAGCCGCGACTGAGACGACGGTCGCTCCTGAAGTAGTCTCGAAGCTGCTCAAATCCGGACCCGCATGGCAGCAAAAACTGTATCTCAATTCGGTCGATCGACATGCGTCGCAGGATTTGGTTCGATTGCTGGCCGCTGATGGAAACAATCAGGCGATCGCATGGATCGCCGCGGAACCAGTTGTTGATGCAAAGGCCGTCTACGTGCGATCGTCCGGTGGATTGCTGGCCTATGACAAGATCACTGGCAAAGTGATGTGGACCAGACCTCTAGATCGACAGATCACACCGCGGGCCGTCCCTGGGGCAATGCTGTTTCCTGCCGGTGACGAGCGATCTGACGACGATTTGGAGCGTTTACAGAATTCTCGGGAGATACTTCGTCTTCATCGGGACGCAATTCCTGCCTACATGACGTCGGACGAGACGCGCCTGTTTGCGATCAGCGATTCCGGCGAGCCTGGTGCAGCGATGCCGGAATTTAATCAACCGTTCGGTGGGATGTTGTCACGTCGAAGTGATCTGGCGTTACATCCGCCGCAGGAGTTGGTTGCGATCGACAAAGAAACAGGTCGCCGCCTTTGGTCTGTTGGTGGTGCACCATTGGAAGAACGCTTCGGAAACGAACTGTCGCGAGCCTGGTTTGCCGGCGCGCCGACGGTATCGAGCGGCTTGTTATTTGGAATTGTTGAACACGACGACGCCCATTGGCTTGTCTGCCTGCGGTCGGAGACCGGGGAAGTCGTTTGGAAGCTAATCCTCG
>JAYVNW010000042.1:0-1895 GCA_043758225.1 Candidatus Kuenenia sp.
GCAGCATGGACGATGATAGCAAATTTGATTTTGAATCTGGATGAAGCTGTCGTACGGAATTGAGCGGAGTGACGCTTTGCGGCTCACCAAATCAACCCCCGGCTAGTGGCGTGTTGATTTGGAGTCAGCCGAGATTGCTTCCGTTTAACCGGACTCGAAGAGGAGGCGGAGCACTCAGCACCTCTACTTCGAGTCGGGTTAAACGACTTAAATTAACACCTGCGGCTCAGGAATTTGGATCGGATATTACAGATGAACACAATAAACGACTATCTGCTGAACCAAACGCGGCGCCAGTTCTTCGGCTCCGGCGCCTTGCGAATGGGTGGCGTTTCACTTGCAATGATGGCGGCTCAACGGTCAATAGTGGCACAGGAAAAAACTGCCGTCGAACGCGTTCACCCTCCGCTGGCGGGCTTTCCACACTTTGCTCCAAAAGCAAAAGCCGTCATCTACCTGCACATGAATGGCGGACCGTCGCAACTCGACACGTGGGACTACAAACCACATCTTGGCGAGCACTTCGACAAGGATCTGCCGGATTCAATTCGCATGGGTCAACGAATCACAACGATGACCAGCGGTCAGGCGAGGTTACCCGTCGCGCCGTCGTTGTTTAAGTTTGCGAGATATGGTCAGGCCGGTATCTGGGCGAGCGAACTCCTCAGCCACACAGCTCAGCACGTCGATGATATCGCTCTGGTTCGCAGCGTCCATACGAACGCCATCAATCATGATCCCGCCTGCACGTTTGTCACAACAGGCAGCGAAGTTCCCGGCAAGCCAAGCCTCGGTTCATGGCTGGCATACGGCCTCGGCAGTGAAAGCAACAACCTGCCGGCCTTCGTCGTACTGACACCGCGATGGACTTCAAAGCAGGCCGCTCAGGCATTGTTTTCGCGGATGTGGAGCAGCGGGTTTCTGCCGTCAAAATTCACGGGCGTCGCATTGCGAAGTGTTGGGGATCCGGTTTTGTACATCGACAATCCCGACGGTATCAACTCACAACACCGGCGAGCCATGCTCGATAGTCTCGCCGAACTCAATCATCGAACATTCGAACGTTACGGCGATCCCGAAACGCAGACTCGCATCGCTCAGTACGAAATGGCATTTCGTATGCAAAGCAGCGTGCCGGAACTCGTCGACTTGTCAGGTGAAACGCCAGCGACGCTCGACATGTACGGGCCAGAGGTTTCAAAGCCAGGCACATTTGCCGCCAGTGCATTGCTGGCTCGTCGCATGGTGGAACGTGGCGTGCGAGCTGTTCAGATTCTGCACCGCGGCTGGGATCAGCACGGTTCGTTGCCGAGCGAAATTCGCCACCAGTGCTACGATACCGATCAGCCCTGCGCGGCTTTGTTGCAGGATCTTAAACAACGTGGTCTGCTGCAGGACACGCTTGTTGTCTGGGGCGGCGAATTCGGGCGCACCGTTTATTCACAAGGCTCACTGACAGCAACAAATTACGGTCGCGATCATCATCCTCGCTGCTTCAGCATGTGGATGGCGGGCGGCGGAATCAAAGGCGGCACTGTCTACGGCGATACCGACGACTTCAGTTACAACATCGTCGAAAAGCCGTGTCATGTGAACGACCTGAACGCAACGCTTCTGCATTGCCTTGGTATCGACCACGAACGGTTCTCTTATCGTTTCCAGGGACTGGATCAGCGCCTCACCGGCGTCGAACCGCAGCGAGTTGTACAGGAAATCCTCGCTTGAAAAAGGCAGCCACCGTCGTCAGACGTTCGGGTTTTCTGGTTCTTCCACAGTCTGGCGACTGTGGCTACTGACATATTGGGCGAGAGGCCTTTGAGATGAGTCAAAACGATGTTGTGCTTGCGATTACCGGAGCCAGCGGTTCTGCCTATGCACTCCGCCTCGCTCAAGTG
>JAYVNW010000043.1:0-6033 GCA_043758225.1 Candidatus Kuenenia sp.
GAATCGCGAGAACGATCCCGATATCGTATGGGCTCGATGGATTTCTGTTTTCGCACGAAGGCTGAAGAATTTCTGCCGGTCGCCCTGGCGTCAATGATCGCCAAATATACGCGTGAAGTTCTGATGCACCAGTTGAATTATTTCTGGTCGAACCACGTGCCGGGACTAAAGCCGACGCAAGGCTATCCACTCGATGCTAAACGTTTTCGGGATGATATCGCATCATCCGTCGAAACACTCCAGATTCCTGTGCATCAACTCTGGCGCAACAGATAAGGGACGCCGCGTCAGATCGTCGAATCCGGTAGTTAACCAGCCAATATCCGTTCACTGCACGAGTCCGCATTCAATACGCAGCGGTGTCAGTATACTTCGCAGGGCAGGATGTTACATTTACGCAGCATTATGGTACGCCAGGAAGACGAGATGTCCACGAGCGAATCCGATGGAACGCTGGTTCCGATTTCATTTAACGCCAGCAACGTCGCCCAGTTGCTGACAGCGATGGCCTGCTTTCTCGCTGCGTTCGTATTGCCGGCGAATTTCCCGGAACTTGACGGGCCAGTCAAATACTTTTTGATCATTTTCGGCGCGGGGTTTCTTGGACTCACGGCGCTATCGATTCTGCTGCGACCGTGGCTGAATGCCATGGCTCAGAAAATTGGGATTCGCTCACGCATGCTGTTGCCGCGTGAGGGCATTGTTTACCTCGGCATTATGCTGGTCATCGCCGTGGCGGCACTCACGGGAGGAAATCCCGATACTGGAAACATGCTGTTGCTAATCTTTGGCATGATGGCGGGTCCGTTTGTGTTGAATGGCTGGGTCGTCATGGGCATGCTGTCGCGAGTCAGTGTATCCAGGCATTTGCCGATTTCCGTTTCCGCAGATACATTCTTCTCCGTCGAGATCCGGCTCAAGAACGAAAAACGCTTGCTCGCGTCCCGCTTAATTGAAGTGCGTGACGTAATCCAGGGAAAGAAGATCAGCAACGAAGGCAGGGTCGTCTTTGTTCGAGTATTGCCTGGTGAGCAACGATCGGCTCACTACGATGTTTGTATCTCCCGACGCGGATTGTATCAGTTTGGTCCGATGCGTTTGAGTTCTCGTTTCCCGTTGGGGATTGGTGAACGAGGGCATGCTGTTTCCGACAGCGATCAAGTCATTGTCCATCCCAGAATTGGCCGACTGTTGCCCGCATGGAAACGTCGACAACAGGAATTGGCAGAAACAATCAGCCGCGAGAACGCTCGCCTGGGGCTGTTTGAAGACGAGTTCCACGGAATTCGCGAATATC
This sequence comes from Candidatus Kuenenia sp., assembly GCA_043758225.1. GTDB lineage: Bacteria > Planctomycetota > Planctomycetia > Planctomycetales > Planctomycetaceae > SXXK01. The sequence goes on from JAYVNW010000043.1 coordinate 1,298, forward strand.
GATCCGGCGACAATCCTCGCAGCATTCATTGGCGCAGTTCGGCTCGGCACGGGCACTTTATGGTCAAGGAGCATGAGCAGCATCGGGAAGCCGATCTGATTGTTCTGCTGGACCTGTATTCCACCACGGAATTCTCCGAATCATTGCAGGAGCGGTCCATAAGTCTGGCAGCAACGATCTGTGTTGAACAGACTCGCAGGTCGTCCTCCGGCCACTATCGAATTATAATTGCCGGCAAGGAACTGCGGAATGTGGAGTGTTCCGGTACCGGACGATTCCGCGACGAGGCATTAAAGGAACTGGCGATTTGCGAGTCGTCCCCGAAAGCGCAACTGGCGTCGATGCTGCTGGCGGTGTGTCAGAGTCATCTGGCTCCGAACAGTCGTTTTGTCCTGATCACACCTCGCCCCGAAGCAGCCCGTCTGCTGGCCGATTCGATCGCTCAGGAAAATCTGCAGCACGAACAGCAATTCATTGGACGACTCATGATCGTCAATGCAGATTCGACAACACTGAACGCAACTCTGGCGATGGACCTGGATACAATTCGTGTACCGCTCTATCATTCGACAACTGCCCTTCCTAAAAAAACGGATGCGAAATCGCCATCCGCAGGCGTCGATCAACCAATCATCAATTTGGCATCGCCAACATCGTCTGCATTTCCAATCCTGACCCCAGTCGATCGAAAGTTGCAATCAACATTTTTTCGGAGCGTAACGCTGACCACAGCGATTGCCGGACTGGTCCTCTGCCAGAGCGAAGGCAGTTTTTTTCCCGCAGCGCTGACGCCTGTTATTGCTGTCATTGCATGGATTTTTGTCGATCAATTGAGGTGGATTCATCTGCCGGCATGGTTGGCGAATATTTTTGGTCTGGCCGCATTCGTGGTCTCCGGGTTTGAATTTACTCACGGGGGGATGCTGGGAAAGCTGTCATCTGGTGGTCATATGCTTGTTTACCTGACATGCATCGTATTGATGATGCGGAAAGAACATCGGCAATACTGGTGGTTGCTGGCGCTCACGTTGCTGCAGATGGCGGTATCAGCCATTCTGAATGCAGGCGTCTTCTTTGGAGGAGCGATGCTGGTGATCATGGCCATGTTGCTGTGGACACTTTCTGTCTTTTCACTCTACCGTGTTATGGATTTGCATGTTCGTCGAAAATCTCAGAGTAGTAAGGTTCCCGCTGATCTGGGTCACGTGGATTTGACCCCCGATGCGGACAGCCGTGAAGCATGGATGCATAAAAAATTGTCAGCATCCATTCAGGTGCGTGACGGTCTGCAGCGGAATTCTTCGGAAACATGGATCGGCTGGCGTTTCCGAGGCATGGTGGCAGGTTCGTTCGTGGTCTCACTGGTTCTTGCGCTCTTCGTGTTTGCAGCGTTCCCTCGAGTTCGTATTCCAGGATCTGCAACTTTCGCGGGCGAAACCGACAACCGCAGCGGCTTTGGAGCGCAGAGCGGATTTAAGGAAACCGTCGAACTGGGGCAGGTTGGACGAATTGCGATGAGTCAGCAGCGCGTTTTAACATTCGACGTTACAGACTTGAAGACTTCAAATCCGCTCACTGCAGATCAATTTGCAGCTGCCATGAACATGGACGAAGTTCGTTTTCGTGGAAACACACTTGGGCGTTATAGATTTGGTCGCTGGAGTTCCGGCGTACACGAGCGGGATTCCGCCTTCTCCGGAATCCAGCGCGGGGGAGACCCATATCTCGTCAATCCGGAATCTGCATTTAGTGTTGCAATGACATTAGATCCACCGGTTGGCAACTACGTATTCGCGCCTTTTCCAGTGTCGAAGATTAACACCAGCGGCGCTGCCGAAATTCATGTCCGTTCGATTACAGGTGGAATGGTTTTTCGCGAAAAAAACAAAATCGACAAGCCACGCACTGTCATTCTGGAATGCCCGCGAATTGACCCAAGCTCCGATTCGCGACCGACCTTTGCGTACTGGACTTTGCCCGTGAGTGCCCCGGGAAGTTTCATCGAAAACAGAATAAAGTTTATCAACCGACGGGCCCATGAGATCTATGTGACACCCGGTCTGCATTACGATCTTTCGAAGCTTTCTCGGGCTGCCCGACAAGTCTGCTCCGAAAAAAGGCAGTTGCTGCCTGAAGACAAACGAGTCGATGCCGTGTTGAAGTACCTGAAGCCGGAAAATGGATTCACGTATTCCACAAATCAGATTCGTAAGGATCGGTCGATTGATCCGATTGAGGATTTTGTCTTCAATACTAGGTCCGGTCACTGTGAGTATTTCGCCTCTGCATGCACATTGATGTTGCAGTCCGTGGAAGTGCCATCAAGGCTGGTGAATGGCTATTACGGTTGTGAATTGAATTCACTCACTGGACACAATGAAATTCGTCAGAAACATGCGCATACGTGGGTGGAAGTGTTTCTGAACAATCGGTGGGAAACAATTGATCCAACTCCTGCGGCACCTCGGCGAGAATTAATCGCGAACCGCGATTCGGGTTCGTTGGTGAGTAATATTCAGACGGCAATCTCCGATTTGTGGAACGACGGCATTCACAACATGTCAGCCGAGCGTCAGAAAGAATTCTTCGCGCCGGTGATTTCGACTTCGAAGTCGATGTTGGAGACGATCAGGAAGAAAGGCATCGTGGAAACTGTCTGGAATGGAGTTTGCTCGTTTGTCTCAACGCCGGCAGCATGGTTCAGTTGGCAAGGCGGTGTCGCCACTTTTCTGTTGCTGCTTTTTGCTGGATTGGTCTCGCGTCTGCATCCGCTTGCGAAATTAATAAAATTCGTAAAATCCGTGATGGAACAGTTTTCAGGGCAACAGAGAGCTCGAAAGTCCGTCATCCGCTTTTACGCTCAATTTTGCACACTCTGCGAACAGCATGGAATGCCGCTTTCGGCCTCAGAGAGTGCTTTGGAAAACAGCCGCGCTGCAATTGATCGATTTGGAGCAAGACTCAATTCCGCAGATCTTCAAGACCTGCCAATACGGATCGCTGCCGCATTTAATGCAGTAAGGTTTGGAAAAGCAGAATTGACAGATGAGCAGGCTGCCAGCATCGGAAAAGATTTGGCGTTCTTTGCGAATGCATTATCCAATGCCGAAACTTCGAAGACCTGAAGTTATACTGCATGCAAAATCAGTGTTTGAATGTCCGCCCGGAAAAGTCGCCGTCCATGACAGAAGTCTGCCCATCCTGCCAACATGCTGTCGCCACGAAGTCAGAATCGTGCCTGCGTTGTGGAAGAATATTGATGAAACAACATGGCGAATGGCAACAAGAAACGCTCATCGTGAACGGCGGCAGCACGAATATCGAAGCCGTTTCAACCGAAATCGAACTTGATGAATTACTGCTGCCAGGCCAGGTCTTAAGCATCTACAACTGCGAAAAGCTACTCGGTCGCGGCGGCATGGGCGTCGTCTATCTTGCCCGCAACACAAGCCTGCAAAGACTTTGCGCGCTAAAGCTGTTGTCGCCCCGTCGCATTCAGACAGAAATTGACTACGTCGCTCGATTTGAAAACGAAGGCCGCGCTGCGGCGGCATTGGTGCATCCGAATGTCGTCACCACCCACGCGATCGGCCGAGTTGACGACTTTCACTTTCTGGAGATGGAATACGTCGCAGGTAATGCGTTACAGCACGAAATCGATTCATACGGAGCGATCGGACCGATTCGATCAACAACCATGGCCGTCGGTATCGCGTCGGGCCTGGCAATGGCTCATCGACTGGGCATCATCCATCGCGACCTGAAACCTGACAATGTTCTGGTGACGCCTGGCGGCGTCCCCAAGATTGTGGATTTTGGACTCGCAAAACGCGTTGTCGGTGCAGACGTGGAAGGACACGCACTTGCCGGTACACCCTATTTCATGGCGCCTGAACTGTTCGAAGGCCAACCCGCCACAACAGCCACCGACGTGTATGCATTGGGAGTTTGTTATTATCTGATGCTCACCGGCCGCTATCCATTTGAAGGCGATTCCGTTAATTCGTTGATGAAGTCGATTCTGACCGCAAAATATACCAGCGTGCGACGCATCAATGATGCGATTCCGCTGGACGTGGCAGAATGTGTCTCGCTGTTGCTGAATCGCGAACCGGATCATCGTCCGCGTGACGGCGGAGCGGCGTCGCATCTGTTGCAGGCTGTTCTGGGTTCTTCAAGAGATCTGGACAACCTGATCTACGATGCCTTCAATGGTCTGCCGAACATCCGTTGGGCGCGAGATGAGGAAGATGGATTTCGCGTGACGCTGTCGCTTCGTGGCGATCGAAGTCAGACGGTTTACATTCAAAACAGTGAGCACACCGCCGGTGACCGACTGTTGATAATTTTCAGTTTGTGCTGCCCCGCCACTCCTGATTTCTACGAAGATGCCTTGAGGCTGAATGCGGTTGTGAATCATGGAGGCATTTCGATTCGTGACATTGACGGCAAGCCGTATTTTGTCATGGTGGATACATTTCCTCGCGGCACAGTAAGCGGCGAAGAAATTCGCCGCAGCGTCATAGAACTCGGCAGCCGCGCGGATTTCGTCGAAGAACGACTCACCGGCAGAGATCTGAATTGATCGATGGTTCCGAACATATTGTTCAACGCCCCTTGCCATCCTGTTGCTCGGGGATCAGCATCGACCGGTTTGACGCGATGTTGTTCAATCTCACTGGCGACTTTTTCGAGGGCATCAGCCAGTTCGCGGGCGGACTGGTAGCGATCGCGAG
>JAYVNW010000044.1:0-3172 GCA_043758225.1 Candidatus Kuenenia sp.
CAGCAGCAAAACTGCCGATGCTGGTGGCGCGGTCGCTGAAGGGGCGCGGGACTACGATCAATCATTGGTACGGGTCGCTGCAGGAAGCAAAAGCTGCGGCGCTGGTGGAATCACCGGTTCGCTCGGAACTGACAAAACGCCTGCAGGCGGGTGATGCCATCGTCTGGTTGGTGCTGAAGTCATCCCATGATCAGAAAATGACGGCAGTCAGAGATCTGCTGAAAACTCAGTGTGAGGAACTTCCGAACAAAGTGGAATTGCCGGAAGGAATCGGCTTGCCCGGGTCTGAGTTGTATTCCGAAGTGCCGCTGCTGTTACAGTTTTCGGTGCTGGAAATTAATCCCAGCGATCCGAACGAACAATATCTCGTTCGACAGCTGAAAGGTTTTCATACCAACAGCGTTGCCGATGACGAACCTTTAATCGTGCCTGTTTTTGGACGTGGCCGCGCCTTGGAAGTGATCCCGGCGGCGCAGTTGAACGCTGATTTGATGCATGACCTGACTGAGTTCTTGTGCGGCGCCTGTTCGTGTCAGGTGAAAGAACAAAATCCGGGCTTTGATCTGTTGCTGTCAACGAACTGGAATGCTGCCCTGTTCGGCGAGGATTCCCAGGGACCGCCGCCAGAAGCCGCAGCTGGCAACGGTCAGAAAAAAACACCAGAGCTGGTGCCAATCCCGTCGGGCCGGAAACGCACGCCGTAACGTGCGTGGAATGATCGACTTGTTCCGAGGCTCCCACCTCGGAACACACTGCTCAGGAGGCTCCGGCCTCCCAGGAATTCTCAGCGGAGGCAGAAGCCTCCGGTACATTGCGTTCCAGGGTTGGAGCCCCGGAACGAGATCGTGTGTTGCGCTTTGCTGCACACACAAAGACAGCCGATCAAAATCAGCCCGTGACGGCACGTTCAGCCGATTCAAAGCCGCAGGTCTTGTGAGCGCCGTCGCAGAATGGTCGGTTCGCAGATGCACCGCACCGGCAAAGGGAAAACGTTTCTTTGCCTTTCAGATCAAACACATTTCCCGCAGCATCGGTCACGGTCACCGGGCCGGTGATCAGGAATGGGCCATTGTCTCGAACAGCAACTTTGACGTCAGACATGGAATGACTTTCAGTGAATTAAGGAGAATTTGACGACGCGTAGGACGGGACTCCAGTCCCCTCCTGACTTGATTTTTCTCTGATCTGGACTGGTCTGGAGACGCGTCCTACAAACTAATGCACCGACTCATCGTCTTTATTTGGCTCGGGCAACATGCCGGTCAGTATGGCACCAACGAGTGCGTAACCACCGGCAACAAACGCACCGACGATCGCCATTTGTCCGGGGCCTGCGGCCAAAGAAATCGTGAGGAAAGCCGCAGCCGTGCCAATGATGCGACCTCCGATGTTCGCCGCAAAGCTTTCGCCGGTGCCGCGCAAGTGCACAGGAAATACAAGAGGAATATAGTTGCCCCAGAAGCTGAACTGTCCAACAACGAAAACACCGCAGACAAAAATTCCAATCTTGATCAACGTGAGTGAGTCAGACTGAAGCGCTCCGCCAACCCAGTAAAAGAACGCTGGGACAATGAATAAAGCTGGGATCTGGAACACGCGCAGCAATGTGCGACGACTAACAATCTTCAACGCCAAAACTGCAAGCAGCGCTCTGCCGAGAAGTCCTCCAAGTTCCTGCCACAAAGTGACACTAGCGACGACTGCATCGCTTTCGTTTCCCGCTGCTTTTTTCTGATCCGGCGTAAAGACAGGCTTCCCGTTTTTCGGGTTGGTGCCTTTAGGAGCCCCTGCCTTGAGCTTAGCGGCTTCCAGCACCTGCTTGTGCCCAGACTCCTTGCCGGGAACACCGAGCGCCTGCGCTCCCAGAACTTGAGGCAACTGCTGGATTGCTCCGAATGCAATCCCATAGCTTGCTGCGAAAACCAGCGTTGTCAGGATAGTTGTCTTTCGAAGTTCAGGGCTGAAGAGCTCTGCAATCGATGGTCGGCGTAGAGTGCCCGCGTCTTTCTTCTTTTGCCATTCCGGTGATTCCGGCAGGAATGGACGAATCAGCAGCAGAGGCAGCGCTGGAATGACCCCGGAAATCAGCGTGTACCGCCATGCTTCATGATCACCGGCGATCGAAGGAAGACTCGCCGCCAGAGTACCGGCAAGGATATTCATCCCTGAGACCATTAGGCCCCCGAACGATGAAAACGCCTGAGTCCAACCAAGCACTTTTTCACGTTGCTCGTGATTTGGAAACAATTCCGCCAACCAAGCCACGGCCGCGACAAATTCAACGCAAACACCAACGAACACACAGCATCGAAAACATAACAGGTGGTAAAGATTTGTGGAGAATCCGGCAGCACAGGCACCGAAAGCATAAAGCAGAATACTGAACGTGAGCACTCGACGTCGCCCAAGTCGATCCGTCAGCCACCCGCCAACCAGACCAAATACTCCTCCGACAAGTGCCGGCACAAAAAACAGGCTCGGTGCCCAGCGTTTAAAGTCATCGCCGCCAGCAACCCACGAGCTGATTGTGTCGGGAGTTGCCCAGCCAGCCTTCAATGCTAATGCAGGAATAGCGGATTTAATAATCAGCGGCAGCATCAGCAATTCATAGATATCAAACGCAAAACCAATGGCAGCGATAATACAGACCAGCCATTGGACCCCGGTGAGACGAGAAGCGGTGGGTGAGGACATTTCGCAGAAACTTTCAAGAGAAACGAACGCCGAATCAGACATTGACGGAACGCTCAGGCAGAGAGTTAATGCGATAAACCTTTGCTTTTCAAGTCACTTGCGTCGAACTTCCCACGCCTCCGAAGCATCGTGGACAGAATCCATTGATTGTCAGGGTTTGAACAGGGCGTTCGACAGCTTCCGACTCGCCATCGCCCCAGGCTTCGTTCCCGACATTGCAAATGCCAGGGAAATCGCCATCAAATCCGGCGAGTGTCCGCGTTCGAAAAAATGCCACGCCGCAGAGGATTGCTCGACCGTCTTTCGTCCGTTAGTGTTCCAAATTGAGTACATTTGAATGTGTTGCATGGAAAGTTGACAAGGCAAAGATCATGACAGAACGAGTCACAATCATTGGTTCCGGCCCTGCAGGATGGACCGCCGCAATTTACGCAGCTCGAGCCGAACTGAACCCCGTCGTCTACGAAGGCGCGTTCAA
>JAYVNW010000045.1:0-6038 GCA_043758225.1 Candidatus Kuenenia sp.
GGAACGGCTCGCTATTGGTTCGGGACCGTCAACTACAATGAGCCCGATCCTAAGAAGCAGTTGGATTTTTCAAAAGGAGCGTTGAGTCCATTCATGGAAACAAACTACGCATCGTTTCAGTGCCCCAACTTTGGTGCTGGGCAAATGGATACGGTGCGATTCGGCAGGCCAGCAACAGGATTCGGTTACAACGGATACTATTTGTCTCGCCCTGCTGGCATTGAATGGCTGCCGCCTGCTTATGATGCTCAATACAGCTCAAAGCCTCTATGCCGCCGATTTCGAGATGTACCGGAAACCGGACGCACGGTCGTCTTTTCCGACAGCGCGGCAGTGAAGCTGGCGACATTTTCACCTCCGTCATACAGCTTTGAAGAAAACTGGCTCCTTGATCCACCCAGCCAAAACTATCCGAATGTCCACTTCAGGCATTTGGACTCAGCAAATGTGGCTTTTCTTGACGGTCATGTCGAGAGCTTTTCATATGCGACTCATGTCGAGGTACCGGGCGACAACTATTTGTCTGCCGATCAGGTCAAACTTATGGAAAAGAAACGTCTGGGCTTCGTTTCCGCGGGAAATCTCGACAATCCACTGAAGCGTGATGAAATGTATGACCTGGAGTAGTCTGACGTAGCGACCACGATACTCGCCTTTGACTTTGCCAGACCGCGTTCGTATCATCGCGGCGCGGAATGGCAGGACGCCTAGGATTGTGGCAGAAGATTGCGACCAGCGATTTCCAGATGGCTTCAGGCACACATTTTATGTGTAATTTCGGATTGCGGCGTTTTGCGCAAGTTTCTCTGATTCTAATTGTGTTTTCACTTCGTCCAGGACTGATCGAAGTGCGTGCGGAGGACACGGAACCAGGGACTCGACAATTCGCCGTTGCAGTTGGTTTCCAGAATCAAAAACTATACGACTCTGCTGTTGACGAATGGAAAATATTTCTGCAGAAGTTTCCCTCGGACACGCGCGTTGATAAAGCGACGCATTATCTGGGAACCTGCCAGCTTCAGGCTAAACAATTTCCAGCTGCAGCCGCAACATTCGAATCCGTCATTCAGAAGTATCCCAACTTCGAATTGCTGGATCAGACGATTTTGAATCTCGGTACCGCACGGTACACGTTGGCACAGGAATCCAGGCAACCGGACGACTATGCGAAGGCGGAAGCTGCGTTTGCTCGGATTCCAGCTGAATTCCCAAAGAGTCCTTATGCCGGACGAGCACTCTATTATCGCGGTGAAAGTCAGTATCAACAAAACAAGCTGGATGACGCGGCCGTTAGTTACTCCACCCTGGCTGCAAATTATGGCGGCGACGAACTCCTTCCGGATGCAACGTATGCTCTCGGCATCTGTCAGGAGACGTTAAAGAAAACAGACGACGCGATCGCGACGTTCACTTCTTTTGAAGCAAAATTTCCAAAGCATTCATTGCTGGCGGAAGTCAAAATCCGTCATGCAGAATTACTGTTTAACGCCGGCAAATTTGATCAGGCGCAGGGACTGTTCGCACAAGTCTGCAGCATCAGGGAATTCCCGCTGGCGGATACTGCGATGCTTCGGCAGGCTCGCTGTCTTTACGAACAGAAGAAATACGAAGAAGCCGGAAATCTGTATTGGAATGTGCCTCGCACGTTCCCCAACTCGAAACACTATGACACTTCAGTCCTTGCTGGGGCGAAGTGTTATTATCTGATGGGCAAATACGCTTTCGCGCGGTCCGGTCTGGAACATGTTGCCAAACGCGATGTGCCCGAAGCTGCGGAAGCCAGCCAATGGATCGGTCGCGCGTTACTGAAAGAAAAAAATCCACAGGAGGCGTTGAAAGTTCTCGACGCGGCGATCTCAAAGCACAAGAACAGTCCTGCATTGTCGCAACTGACGCTGGCTCGCATTGACGCTTTGTATGAAATGACAGATCGCCGAGCGGAAACCGTGCCGCTATACGCTGAGTTCTCTCAGAAGTATCCAACAGATGAATTGGCATCGCAGGCCCAATACATGTCCGCCCTGACTGCGTTGGAGCTTGATAATCATGCCGCAGCAAGAATCAATTCGGATACGTTTGCCTCGAAGTTCCCAAATGATCCTCTGCTGGCTGATGTTCTTTTCATCGGAGCCGAAGCACGACTGCTGTTGCGGGACTACGCCGGAGCGGACAAACTCTACCGCGACTTTTTAACCCGGGCCCCACAGCACGCGAATGCTCCACAGGCTCGTGTCCGGTTAGCCCTGGCCATGCAACTGGCTGGACGAAACGCAGATGCTTTGAAGGAACTCGAAGCAGCACTCGGCAACCTGACCGATGCGACTCTCAAGAGCGAAGCACTTGCCATCATTGGCCGTTGCCAGGCCGCAGAGAAACGATACGACAAAGCAGCCACGGCGTTCGATCAGTCGCTTGCGGCCAAACCAGATCGTCCGCAATCAGACCAAACTTTACTCGCCCTGTCCGATGCCCTGCGTCGCATGGGTCGTGTCGCCGATTCGAATGCGAAGCTGGAACAACTCAAACGCGACTTTGCAAAAAGTCCGCTGGCTGAAGAAGCCACTTTTCGGCTTGGTGAAGCGGCGTATGCCGCTGGAGAATTTGACAAGGCGATTGGTCAGTATACGTCCGTTGTCGGAACATGGTCGGAAGGCACGTTTGCTCCCCACGCCCAGTATGGCCTCAGTTGGTCGTTCTTCAAAAAGCAGGATTTTGCGAAGTCCGTTGAAGCTACCAGAACGCTTACTGATCGTTATGCAAAGTCTGAACTGGCCGCCAAGGGTCTGTACGTTCGCGCGATGGCCGAATATCAGCTTGGCCAGTTTCCTGCTGCAGTCGATGACGTGGGTGGATTTCTGAAATCGAATCCGCCACAAAAAGATGCCCTCGACGCGGAATATCTGCAGGGCTTGTCGTTCGCCGCTCAACAAAAATTCAAGGAAGCCATTCAGACCTACACTGGAATTCTGACAAAGGATGCCAAATACTCTGATGCCGACAAAGTCCTGTATGAACTCGGATGGGCCTACTTCGAAATTCCGCAGTTGGCGGAATCCGTTGCCACTTTTCGACGGCTGGGGACCGAGTTTCCCAACAGTCCGCTGGCACCCGAGAGCTGGTTTCGTGTTGGTGAGGCACAGTATGACGCTGGTGAATTTGCTGAAGCTGTGAAAGCATATACACAGGCTCAGACGAAAGCCGCAGCCGCTGGCAATCAGGACATTGGTGAGAAGTCGGCTCATAAGAATGGTTGGAGCTACCTCAAGGCGAATAACTTTGCCGAAGCTGCAACGGCGTTTGATCTTCAACTGAAGATTTATTCTGGGGGAGCATTGGCTGGCGACGCAGAATTTCTCCTTGGCGAATGTCAGTACAAACAAAAGCAGTGGCAAACGGCGTTGTCACATTACGCCAAAGTCATCGCCGCAAATCATCCAACATATTCCGCTCTGGCACTCTATCGATCTGGCGAATGTGCAGCAGCGATGGAACAATGGGCAGATAGTCAGAAATATCACCAAAAGGTTCTTGACGGATTTCCAGCGTTTGAACTGAAACCTGAGGCCCGATATGGCGTTGGCTGGGCGTTACAGCAGCAGAACAAACTGGCGGAAGCGATTCCGTACTACGACAAGGTTACAGAAGAAACAGACACGGAAACTGCCGCCAAAGCAAGGTTCATGATTGGCGAATGCTGCTTTGCTCAGAAGAACCACAAGGAAGCGACGAAGCACTTTCTGAAGGCGGCGTTTGCGTACGGTCACAAAGAATGGTCAGCGATGGCGTGGTTCGAAGCGGCTCGCTGTTTTGAAGTCCTCAAAGACATCGATCAGGCAAAGAATTGTTATCGGCAGATGATCGAAAAGTTTCCTGATCATCCCAGGATCGCCGATGCTAAAAAACGCCTCGGCGAATTGTAGTATTTGCATGTCCCTTCTCACCCGAGATCGGGCAACACTTTGAAGCAATTTGATTCGTTTAACCCGTGGCCGACAGGCCAGGTTGGGTGCAGACCGAAACTGTCTGGCCTGTCGGCCACGGGTTCAACGGTGTATTTTCCTAGTCAAATACTTCACAGCGTCTGAGTTCGTGTAAGAAGTGACAATTGCAGGATGATTTGTATTTCCTCCAACGCCAAGCCCGTGCGGGATTTTGACAATTGAAAATACGTGAAGAAGCAACAACCGGATTGTGCTTCAGGCCTGGAAGGGCTGACACATCCTTTGCCGGTGGCGTGAGCCACCGGAGGGCAGTACCATATTTTCCCAAAGGCCTGAAAGGCCGACACGGAATTTGTAGCCTTAGAACATTTTGCAGTGTCGGCCCTTCGGGCCTTTGGGTCTTTTCAGTCCAGTTCCGGGGCCTCACGGCCCCGGCAGGTGTTGTGTCAGCCCATCCGGGCCTGAATATCGAAATGTTTTCTCCAGAGCGGTCTCGTCCAATCAAGCAATCCACATGAAAACGCTTTACTCACTCCGACTACCAACGTTCCTGTTCGCGGTAATCTGTCTTGCAATCGCGACACCGTTCACACGAGCACAGGACGCGGCAGTCGAAACGCCACCATTGGAGGCTGGTCCCGATGCTGCGGCGACTTTACCTGAGGATCCCAACGAACAGCAGTCGGAATCTGAAAACGAATTGTCACGCATGGGTATTCCACAGCCATTGCCGTTCCTCTGGAATCTGGCCATGCAGGGCGGTGTGTTTATGATCCCGATCGCACTGTGTTCCATCGTCGTTGTTGCATTCGCGATTGAGCGGAGACTTGGATTGCAAAAAGGCCGCATTATTCCACGGGGCTTACTCGTGTCTTTGCAAAAACTGAATCAGCAAAACAACGGTATTGATCCCCGAGTAGCGTACGACGAATGCCAAAAATTCCGCTCGCCGCTCGGACGCGTGATTCAGGCGGCCATTTTGAAAGTCGGACGTCCTCACGCGGAGCTGGAAAAAGCCGTGGAAGATGCGGTTTCTCGTGAGGCCGATGAGATGGCCCAAAACATTCGTCCGATCAATATCTCCGCCAGCATTGCTCCGCTACTAGGGCTGCTGGGAACAGTTCAAGGTATGATTATGGCTTTCATGGTGATCAGCACCACAGCGGCAACAGGACAAGCGAAAGGGGCCGAACTTGCTCAGGGAATCTACACCGCACTCGTCACAACATTCGCTGGATTAACTGTCGCCATTCCTGCGATCATTGTCGCCAACATGCTCGAGGGTCGCATTGAACGTTTGTTGTGGGGCATGGAAGACGTCTTCAATGAAATCTTGCCCTTGTTTGAACGATTCGAAGGCAAGTGGCGGGTCATGTTGAAAAATGATGCTTCCGGTGTAATTCTGAAAGGTACAAATCCCAAAGCTGATGCAGCACCGACTCCCCCTGCAAATGATCTCGCAGCGAAGGCTCGCAAACCAACTCGGCCGGTAGAAATCGCAGAAGGCAAAGAATAGGACAACGTGCGATTTAAATTCAAGAACCGCAATGCCAGTAAACGACTCATTGACATGACGCCGATGATCGACTGCGTATTTCAATTGCTCCTGTTTTTCATGGTCGCCAGCCGATTTGAAGAAGAATCCAAAATCTCAGGCGAAGGTTCTCTCGACGCCCATCTGCCGGACGCTGTTGCTGCAATGCCAATGGTCATGCGACCAAAAGAAATGGTCGTCAACGTCAATGATCGCGGGGAGTTTTACGTTGGTGGAGAAAAACACACTGAAACTCAACTTGGCGAACGACTGCTGCGGGCTGAAACGAACAACCCAGGCAATCAGCCGGTTGTAATTCGAGGCGATGAGCGATCAGACTGGAAGTACATCGCTCGCGTGATGAGTCTTTGCAATCGGGCGCGGATTCGGGACTATCGTGTCGCCGTTGTGCCGCCAGATGAAACCACGGAGGGCAGTAAACCATGAGAGACCTTGTCCGCGTCTCGGACGCCGAACTGCAGGAACTTACCAGCAGCCAGCGTCTGCGAATTTTTGGCGCGATCAGTATTGCTGTTGCCTGCGGTATAATATCGCTGCGGGGC
>JAYVNW010000046.1:0-1695 GCA_043758225.1 Candidatus Kuenenia sp.
TTGGCGACCAGCAGGGCGTCCTGAACTTCTTCGCTCTTCCAGTAGTCACGCAGTGAGGATTTCAGTTTTTCGTTCTGAACGATCGATTCCTGGACGACGCTCCAGATGATTGCCTGCAACTCCGGATCAGAAGACACTTTGCGCAGATTTTCACGAATGACGGCGCGCACTTTTTCGTTTTTGCTGACCCTTGAAATGATGCGTTGTGTGACTGCAACAAACTGATCTGACCGTGATTCCAACTGCGGCTTTACTTCCTGATCCAGAAACCGATCGAATTCTGTTTTGACGGCATTCTTTTCCGGCAGTGGAGAAACGTCGTACAGGTAACGCCACGTGAATGACCACAACGAGAATCGATCCCACAGTTTCTGCCCAAGTTCGCTCGCCATCGGCGTGATTTCTTCCTCAACAATTGGGAGGATTTCCCCGCGAACCAACGGCACGATTTGTCGCCTGATGATTTCCGATTGATAGCGATCGGCCAGCTGCCCAAATTCACTTCGATGCCCCTGAATGATTTCCGGAAGCTCCGCCTCAATTGCGTTCAGAGCATGTACAAGGCTCTTTTCCATCACGGGCTGAAGTTGGGTCAACACTTCTTCACGGTGCGATTTCCAATCGTCTGCAATCAGCTTAGCGATTTCCTGTTGCCGCTCTGGCGTGACCATTGTTCTGACGACCCACTCTAATGAAGTTGGAGTCGAATAATAGTGCAGTTCAAATCCGTGCGGAGTCTCAATGGCAATGCTGTCGTAAAAAACCAGACTCGCCTGCCTGGTATACGCCTCTTTGGGCTCAGCGGAAAAGTGATTACGAACTTTCCCCACCTGTCGATAACCTCCATCAGATTGCCGCATCAGTATTGGATCGCCAGGTGAAAGGAGGATCGGAGTTTTTGACCATGCAACCTGTTCTGACCGAGCACCAACGATCCATTGGCTGATCTCGCTCGCAACTTGCTTTACCGACGCTTGTTCCTTCGCACCAGTATTGTGGAACGCCAGCCATATCGCCGCGCCGCTGCCGACCCATGCAAGAACTCCAAGGATTAAATGGCGATTCATGTCAGGAACCAGTGGTGTTTATCAGGACTCCAATTTCGGCATCTTACGGTGAAAATCACATCGAGCGAACCGTTTTCGGAAACTGTCTGGTAGTTCGATCTGGATAACGGGTATTTGCCATGGATTTGAAAAATTGATGAAAACATCGTAATTCGCAGGCTCGTAGCAAATGAAAGGCTGTGGTTCAGTAGGTTTTTGGCGGCAGGTTCGACACGAAATTATTCTCAATGCAAAATTAAGGCAGAGCGAAATATCCAGACACCGGTGTATCTGCGGGCAGCCGTTACCTTGCCTGGAGCCGGACGCCACGGATCACGCTGCCGGACTTTTTGAATTCCCCGCAGCCGCAAACGCAAACAGGGGACCGTTATTCACGGTCCCCTGTCGCATTAGTCAGATTGATTTCAGTGGTCGATGAGATCCTTGACGTGACTGCTGGAAATCAACTCAATTCAATCTGGGGCCACTGACAGCCTTGTCCAAGTGCCGCAGTAGGAAGCACGATTCACTACTGGTTGCAGCCAGAGCACGGTGCTTCCGCAGTTGCACCTGATGCACAAGGATCACAGGTCGTCTGAACTGTGCGGCACACAACTCGTGGTACACATCGGGTTTTTGTTACGCAAAC
>JAYVNW010000047.1:0-10190 GCA_043758225.1 Candidatus Kuenenia sp.
GCTGTTGCGTCGTCCGATGCTGCTCCAGCCGCGACACCTCTGGAAATGAATCTCGCCGAACCCACACCAGCAGCAGAGGAAAGCGATTCAACCGGAGAACTGACGATCGGGGATAGTGCTCCTCAGATTTCCATTGGCAAATGGATCAAGGGCGATGCTGTTGAATCATTCGCCAAAGATCAGGTTTACGTTGTTGAATTCTGGGCAACATGGTGCGGCCCATGTCTGGCAAACATGCCACACCTGGCTTCGCTTCAAACTGAATATGGCGACAAGGTCACATTCATTGGTATTACAGCAGAGGACAATGACGTTGTTTCTGAATTCATGACACAGGACTCGCGCGGCGGCAAGCCATGGTCAGAAGTCCTGACCTACACCATTGCTCTCGATAAAGATCGCGAGACAAACGCAGCCTATATGGAAGCTGCTGGTCAGAATGGAATCCCATGTGCATTTGTCGTTGGTAAGACCGGAAACGTAGAATGGATCGGCCATCCAGCCGCCATTGATGAGCCTTTAAAGCAAGTTGTAGATGGCACCTGGGACTCGACGAAAGCTCGCGCGGAATTTCTTGCGGAACGTGAGTCTGGGGAAATCCTGCAGCAGATGGCACCAAGGATAAATGCAGCAATTCAGAACGGCGACTACAAAACTGGGGTTGAATTGATCGATCAATTGATCACAAAGTTCCCTGAAAACAGCAATTTCAAGAATGCTCGATTCCAGTTTCTGCTCAAGGGCCAAATGTTCGACGAAGCAAATAAGACCGCAGCGGCCCTATTCGAAGCCTCCAAGGATGATGCAATCGAGCTGAATCAGCTGGCATGGATTCTGGCGACGGGTGTTGAGGGACCAGGCCCGGATCTTAATTTGGCACTCGCTGCCGCAAACCGTGCAGTGGAGTTAACTGACTCCAAAAACGCATCAATGCTGGACACTTTGAGCCGAGTACAATTTTGCAAGGGCAACGTCGAAGCAGCGATTGCAACCGAGAACAAGGCCTTGGAAATCGCAAACGCCGAAGAGAAAAAACAGTTTGAAGAGAGCTTGAAAGAATACGAGGCTTCTGTTCCAACAGAAACTCCGGACGCTAAACCAACCGAAACCGGTAATGAAAAATCTTCGGAAGAAAAGCCGTCGGATTCTGAGCCAAAACTGCTTGGTGACGCCGCAGCGGGTGACCCAGCCAATTGATTGAGTCGCTTTGAGCAAACCCAATTGCTCAACATCGCACTGATGAATTCAGATTCGCCACGCTCACTGGAGCGTGGCTTCTTTCTTTTCATTCAGCAAACAAAGCACCGCGATCGTTTTTTAGTTGGACATCACTACTTTTTGTGAGCCGGGATTTTCACAGTAAAAACACTGTTCGTGCCAAAGCTGTGGCTCCCACAAAGAGCAGTCACTACGCTCTACGGAACGAATTCGGTTGTCATCATGATGGCATCCCGGTGGATCCCGCTGTGTTCGAGGTCCGCGAGCAATTGACTTTCGGCTGACGCTCGAGCACTTTGGCGGATGAGAATTCGAACTTTAATCCCGTTCGAATCACCCTTGGCGAGCGATGCCAGTTGCAAAATGCGTGAAAGGTCGGCCTGCCGATGGATTGAATCAGGATTTCCAGGTAGTTCAATCATGTATTGGAAGTCGTCGATCAGAATTGTGAGGAGATCTCCGGACAGAGCTTTACGTTCGTCATCCGTGAGACCACCAACTACAGACTCTGGTGCGGCGAGGCTCGGATTTTTGTCCGGATTGGTTTCACTGCTCCGGACAGCCGTCTTAGTGTGTCCGGTGGATGTGGTTCCTTTTCCGGTCCCGGATCCACTAGCACCTGTCCCTCCCGGGCCAAATCCTCTGAACAGCATAAACAAAGCCAATCCGATCAGAATTGCGCCGCCACCCATTCCTGCACGGGAAGTACCGCGAACGATTTGGCCTGGGAGAGTCCCGTTTTCATTCTTCTTAGACATACATAACCTCAGAAACAATCGATCAGCCAGCAAGTTGAATTCATTATCTATGGTGCGGACGAATTGACTGCGTTAAACAAAGAGCCCTGTGCACGATAACCAACGATCGAGAAATCATACCATCGAGTACCGGCGGCGTCTCTGCGAAGTTGCTCCATCAGCAGCGGCATCGCATCCGTGGCTCGGCGACGGGCACCAGCCTGAGCATCGCCCCACGTCAGCAATACAACCACCAGTGTTTTCGGCTCGGAAAAAGATTTACTGGATTCAAACAGACGCGACGCAAGTTCTGCATCGCCCGAAAAATCCGTTGTAAAGGATTGCTGACTATCAGTGATGAAGGCCTGTCCATTTTCCTGAACGTAAATTTCCCAGATCGTAACGTGCTTCTGCATTTCATCAACTCGCGTGATAAAGCGAAAAACTTCTTCGCCGCGTGCCTGCATCAATTCCTGAAGCCGCTGCGAGGCACCTTGCAGGCGATCTGCATCTTCTGCAGATCCAGAAGTACGGAGTTTGAGAACTTCTGCCATCACGTTACCCGGCAGATTCAGCGATTCCGCCAGAATGGAGCCGACCTGATGATGTTGATTGATGACACTATGAAATCTTTCGTCATATGTTTTCGCTAGTTGCTCAAGAGACTTTTTCTGTGCAGCAACATCGCCTTCAAGTTGCTGTCGCCTCACTTCGATCGCTTGTTCCTGGGCTGTAAGGGAAGCTTGTAGTGCGACATTTCGATGCCGGTTCTCTATGTATTGTGAGAACATCACGATCAGCAGTAAATCCAGCAGTGGAGTCAATTGCATTGCCAGACGACGTTTCTGAAGCATTACTGAGTGACCTCCGTTCGCAGCGACGCCAGGCCCAGTTCACGTTTGGCACGGGCCACCATTTCACGGACGTGCGTACGACTGTCGGTAAGTCGACTAAAACGGATTTCCAAAACACTGTTCACAAACATCAGCACAATTGCGGCGGTCAGGCCCGTAAACGTCGACCAGATTGAATCTCCAAAGCGTTCCATAACAACATTGACGGTTGAGGCGGATTGCCCAAGTGCGTCGGCCTGAAGAGCAGATCCAATTGCGAGCACAGTTCCCAGTACGCCACTTAACGGATAGGCCTCAATCATCGTTCGCGCGACGTGAGTTGCTGTTTCAAACGACAGCGATTCCAAATAGCGACGCTTTTCATCCAGTATTTGCATACGGCGCAGACATTCAGTTCGGTCCTCACTGCGACTTGGGTCGGAAAGAACATCGTTGACATCCTGCACAAAGGCATCGATCTGCGTAGTCAACGGAATACCGCGTTCCAGCACACTGCGGTGCTTCAGGCCCCGAGTATAATCATCAAGAGTTCCTGCAATTACACGCAGGTCCCGAGCACACCAGCCACGAAGAAATGAAAAATACAACAGATGTAAGACCGCGGCGACGGCAATGACAGGTGTCGAAAGACTGGACAGGAATTGCAGCCATTCGCCGATGTTGCCGGATTGAGGAACCTGGAATGGCATGAAAAAGACGCTCTCAAGGTGTTAAGGTTCGATCGAATCACGTTCGCCCGAGCATCAACTCAGGAACAGTTTCCGTGACCGTGGCTTCCAGCCGCAGTCCATTAGCGTTACTACGATAGTGGCTGAAAGCCCCAGTCACGGGCGAAACCCGAAGCGTAGTCCGAATTCACTACAAAAGTCCAGATCCAACGTATGTCCGTCGCAACGAGATGAATTTGATTCCGCAGGGAGCCGCAGTTTCAATCAAACCCGATCGGTTTCGACAAATCGTAGCGATTGCGAAGGTAGTAAGGCAGAAACCTTATAAAAATTGATAACAATTGGCTGGCCAAAAGTCGCTTGACGTCAAAGCTGGGGGCCGATTGAGCATATCTGTACGGAATGCTCCTCAGATGGCAACGCTAGCGTTCGATTCGAAATCCCGGTCTGCGCCATCGCGAACTAAACTTGTAATTTCCCGCCGCCATGTAGTCGATTCTGTGAAGCATAAGGAGGAATTTATGCTTGTACTATCACGGCAGAGCGACGAAACGATCATCATCGGTGACAACATTCGGGTCACAATCGTTGAAGTCAGAGGCGATAAAGTCCGCATTGGAATTGACGCCCCACGCGATGTGGCGGTTCACCGTCAGGAGATCTACGACGCGATACGCCGCGATGCAGAAAAGGCCGCGCACCCCATCTGAGTGACTCGCGAATTCCATTGAATCAGGCAGAATGGCCTGCGGAAGATTTATCTTCCGCAGGCCATTTTGCGTTTTCCGGTGGTCGGTCACACGCCTGGGAGCCCGATCGACTCGATTCACGATACAAATGCAGTAGAATAATCAGCAAGCAGGGTTTGAGGCAGCTGATTCAGGTGACCAACTCCGGAGATACAAATGCGACCGCAACGTCCCATCCTGGCTAGATACCTTGTCATGCTTGCAATGCTCCATTTCGCTGCGATCAGCAACGCACAGACAAAGGCTGCTTTAGACAAACCACAGCCGCCTAAACCAGAACCAGAAGATCGATCGGGGCCAAAGCCCCTTACGCCACTGCCTGAGAAGCTACAACTTACGCTGGACGGCACTACTCCACTCAATCCCGACAGCACAGTTCTGATTGATGTCAAATCCAAACGCGTCATCCTGCGGACTGAGATCGCATGTCGCGACTGCGTCCTGGAAATGTTTCTGGTTCCGGAAGGTAACAGAGAACACGAAACGATTCTGCGTATTCGATCCAAAGCCTACGTGATTCACGCAGCTCTGCTGGCGTTGGGACTCGAGCCTGGCAAGCCCGCATCGTTTTCACCCGATTTCATCGCGCCGACTGGCCCTGAGATTGCGATGCAGGTGGTCTGGCTTGACGAAAAAGGCACGCTTCGACGCGCGAATGCCAGCGAATGGATTCGGCATAATGTGCATCGCTACTATTCCGTTCCGTTGTCGGGTCCACCCACAGGCCTGCAATTTCCCTACAAGAATCTTCGCTGGGACAAGTTCAACAACGAGATCCTGTGGTATGGCCCGATGACTGACGAAGAACGCAGGGACCTGCTCACCAAATCAAAAAAAGATGAATACCAGAAAGCTATTGAAAAGTTCTATGAAGAAGGCAAGTCGCGACCAATGACCGCGTCATTTGTCTTTGTCGGCAGCAGCATGTACAAGGACGAAGATACCGGCGAGGAATTTTATCAGGCGGAAGGCGGACACGTGATCTGCACGTCTAACTTCCCTGACGCCTTGCTGGACATTCGAGAAGAAAGTTCCGCGAGTGACGGCGGACAGGCTTACGAAGCATGGACAGAAAAAGTTCCTCCCGTTGGCACTCCGGTGCTACTCGTGATGACTCCAAAAGCGAATACCGACAAAGCCGACCCTGATTCTAAACCCAGGGATGGTGCCAAGGCACCTGTGGAAAGATCGCAGAAAGTGCGCGGAGATGATTGACACTCATTGCCACTTGGATGCCGAAGCATTTCATCAGGAAATTGACGCCGTTCTGCAGCGGGCAACGGATGCTGGCGTGGAGCGCATGCTGACCGTCGGCACGACTCTGGAATCAAGCGAGGCGGCAATCGTACTTGCCAATCGCTTCAAATCGGTGCGAGCCATCGTGGGAATTCATCCCAATTATGCGCAAGCGGTGAAACCGGGTGACTGGGCGAAAATCGAAGAACTCGCGACTCATCCAGCGGTGGTGGCCGTTGGTGAAACGGGACTCGACAAATACTGGGACCACACACCGATCGACGTGCAACAGGACTACTTCGTCCGGCACATAGAACTATCGAAACGCGTAAAAAAACCTTTCGTTGTGCATTGCCGCGAAGCAGACGCTGAAGTCATGGAAGTTCTGGAGTCACAAGCAGAAAGAGGTCCGTTTGTGGGTGTCATGCACGCTTTCTCGGGCAATGCCGAGATGGCTGCGCAATGTCTTGCATTGGGAATGCACTTGTCGTTCGCTGGCATGCTGACGTTTCGGAAAAACGATGACATGCGAGCCGTCGCCGCGACAGTGCCTATTGATCGGCTTCTGACTGAAACCGACGCGCCGTACCTGGCACCGCATCCGAATCGAGGCAAACGCAACGAACCTGCATGGGTGCGGCACACCTGCGAATGTCTCGCGACAGTTCACGGGCTGACGTTTGAAGAGATGGACGAACAAACAACTTTGAATGCTCGAAATCTGTTCTTTCCGTTCGACGGCGAGCGGCAAGCGTAAGTTTGCTGGTACGATGCAACTGATGGCGCCGAACGTCTGAGTGCCCAATCGCAATGTACCGGTGGGCTGACTGCATGCCGCTCACTGACAAATCAACTTCATCGGAGACTCTGATGTATAAATCTCTTCTCATCGTGTTGATCGCCAGCCTCGTTTTGAGTGCAGCCTACAGTGAAGAAATCAAAGGCATCAAAATCGCGCCGTATCTGGGTTATGAAAAAGCCGTCCACCTGACAAACGGAAATGTCACCGTCGTACTTTGCCCGGAAGTTGGCGGCCGAGTTCTGGAATATGCTCTCAACGGTAACAATGCGCTTTTTGTCTCTGACGGCGAGAAGAAATGGAAACCGGGCGATGGCCCACAATCATCCGCCGGTCGATTCGATATCGGTCCGGAACTCATGATTCCGCCGCGACAGATCCTATGGAACGGAGCGTGGTCATCTGAAATGATCGCTGACCGCCATGCGAGACTGACTAGTCCGGACGATCCATCGACCGGCGTTCGTCTGGTGCGCGATTTTGTCCTCGATGAAAAAACAACGCAGTTCAACTGTACGCAGACGATCCACAACATTTCTCAAAAGTCTGTTGAATACTGTCACTGGAGCCGCACATTCGCCGTTGGGAAAGGCATCTGCTTGATTCCCCTCACGTCACCAAGCCGCTTTCCAAAGAGCTATGTTATGTACGAAGAGGGATCATTGATTAATTTTGCTCCCGAAGATCCGAACATCCACATTCGCGATGGCTTTCTGGAAATCCTTGGCACGCCGCGAAAACCGAAACTCGGTATGGACAGCTACGCTGGCAAGATCGCATATTTTTCACCCAACAACTTGCTGTTCGTAAAACGATTTAAGACTTTTCAGGATCGCGTCTACAACGAAGCAGCAGGGCTGACAATTTCCATCTGGTATCCCGACAATTCGATGATCGAACTGGAACCCATCGGCCCACGCGAACGACTTCAGCCCGGCGAACATGCAGGCTTCACAGAAGAATGGTTACTCTCCGAAATGCCGTTTCCGAAAGACCGAAATGTCGATCTGGATACCGTCAGGAAGACATTGCATGACTGAGCATCCGCTCTTTGGCGTACTTAATGTTTACAAGCCGGCAGGAGTCACATCACGAGACGTCGTTAATGCGGTGCAGCGACTGATTCGTCCTGAAAAATGTGGCCACGCTGGCACACTGGATCCGATGGCAACCGGAGTCTTGCTGATCGGTGTCGGACCTGCAACTCGGTTGACGACAATGCTTCAGGATGGTGCGAAAACATACGTTGCAGAATTCATCCTGGGCCAAACCAGCGACACGGACGACAGTTCCGGCCAGGTACAACAAAATCCGACACCCGACGTAAAGCCAACTGCAGAAACAATCAACATACGACTTCAATCCATGATCGGCATCGTGTCACAAGTGCCGCCGATATTCTCTGCTGTGCACGTTGATGGTCAGCGAGCTTACGATCTGGCTCGACGCGGTGAAGCGGTTGAATTGACAGCAAAGAATGTGGAAATCCACTCGATCCGCATCCTGTCTTACGAATGGCCTCGCCTGGAACTGGAGATCATTTGCGGCTCTGGCACATACATTCGTTCCATAGCGCGGGATCTTGGCAACCAGCTTGGTTGCGGCGGGTTGATGAGTCGACTTGAACGAACCCACATCGGACGCTTTTCAGCCTGTGATGCGATTCCTGCCGACGAGCTAACACTCGACAGAATTCAAACGACGATCAATCCAGCAGTCCGTATTGTCCAGCATCTTCCCCAGTACGATTGCGCACCCACCGACATCGCGGATTTACTTTGCGGCCGCGCACTTCCTATCGCCAGCGTTCAATTGCGATCAGATCATGACCTCGTCTCCGACGAGCAAGTAGCCTTGACAGTAAATCAATTCTCAGAACTGCTCGCCATAGCCATTGTCACGCAGGATCACCGACTTCAACCACGAACAGTCTTCATTCGACAGCAGCAAACAGCAAAGCCGTAAGACAAGATCAAATATTGGCTGAACGAGATCAAAACGCCCGGACAACCGGCGATTCGATTCATCGTGTGAGTCGATTTATGGTGCCCAGCCGCGTATCTGCCTGCCGGAGTTGTTCGTGCAGTGCCGAATTCTGCTCCAGCAGATTCACGACGATGGTTTTGTATTGCGTCGGTCGATGTGACCGCACCCGTTTCACGCGTTGCTTTACCGACGTCAGTCTGATCGACCGAATTGACTCGGGTGTGGCGGTGGGTGCCGAGTCGGCTAGCGTGCATACCGTTGGCACTTGCGAGCCGTTTTCTTCTGAGAGGATTTTCTCGCGGATTTCTGATTGTGTGGTTCTCTGTTGCC
This sequence comes from Candidatus Kuenenia sp., assembly GCA_043758225.1. Classification (GTDB taxonomy): domain Bacteria; phylum Planctomycetota; class Planctomycetia; order Planctomycetales; family Planctomycetaceae; genus SXXK01. The sequence continues at coordinate 8,578 of JAYVNW010000047.1, forward strand.
GTCGCAGTGTCTTACTATTCTGTTTGTCTGACGACTTTCACCTTTTGGAAATTTGCCGCTCGACATAGAATCGAGCATAAGTGAATTCCGTACTGAATGGCAATGGAGGCCGATCCATGTTTGTGCTTATCGCGACAATCGCAGCGTCCGTGTTTGCCGCGGATACGGATGCCGGTCCCAAGGACATTTACGCTCGCTTGGGAGTGCCGAAGATGGAAACATGCGATTATCGGATTCACGTCGGAGAAGACGGCAAGTGGACGACTCACTTGACGCAGACGTACAGCATCGAAGGAGTGGCATCGGAAGACTTGAATGACTTTGAGGAAATGATTGAGCAAGCCACAGAGAGCTGGACGCAATCATTTAGTCGTTCCGAGGTCGGAAAGAATCGCCGACAGTGCGAGAGCAAAGGCAAAAGCGATGACTCACTGAAATTGGCGTCGCAGCTTGTCAATGTTTTCGAAAAAGACAGGTGCGACTTCCTTCGATGGGACCGCGAATCGTTTGAATGGAAATTCTTGCGCGAAGACGATCATCCGTCATCGCGTGATGAAAAGAAAACAGTCGGCGAATTTGTCGCCGGCGCGGCCTTCAACATCTACCTCACAGTAGTGATTAATGAAGAGTTACGTCAAAAGGACGTGACGCAAGCCGATTTGGAATCAGCGATATACGAATTACCGAAAGGCCAACTGGTGCTGACGACCGATGGTAAAATCACCGCGGATTCGCCAGCGGAAGTGAGCGAGGACGGAAAGACGATGACTCTCGATCTTTCGAAGTTTCTCAGTGACCCGCCGGAAAAGTGGTCGATTCGGATTGACGGTTTGTAACGCGGGTCAGCCGCGACAACCAATTCCCGTGTATGGCTGCGGTGTCATCCACGACCGCAGTTCTCAGCCGCAGCTTTGAAAACCGCGTCACCTGGCGGCGGCGTGGGCACTTTTGCGAGATGGCTGGTTTCGGCGACTCAAACTTGAACAGCCCCTTGGGCGTCCCTGACCCGGAAGACGCCGTCTTCGCCGCAGAGGTGATCGTGTCGGCGCGGCTGAAGCCGACCGCGTAGACGTAGTCGGTGGGGCGGCGGAATCGCGGTGTCTGGTCCAGCGCCAGCAATACATGCCGTCGCGCGGTTTCTATATCTGTGCCCTTCAGCATTGCGGCGATGCGAAAATGCAGTCGAGCGGCATCGTCCTTTTGTAATTTCAACGATGAATTCAGGTGCCATCCAACGTGACGTAGGTTTAATTCTCGTTGAACGCCATCATTACGCCCAAACTTCGAACCGCGAGCGATCAGCGACTTTCAGACCGCGTCATGTCACCGCGTACGGATTGGGAGTTGTCAGGTCAAACGCCGGATCTGCCCGACCAGCCAGTTCCATCAATTCTGCATACAAATTGAAGTGGCGAGTTGTCACCAGATTGACGATCGACACACATACGCGTTTCCGCAGCAAAGCAGCGCCCTTTGCGACAAAGGCGCGACGATTTTCGGGTCTGTCTTTGGTGCTGCACTTTCTGACATCTGCATAACGCATTGACGCATTCGGCGGCTTGAGGAAACTGGTCTACGCAGCCACGGGGGTCCTGGGTAAGAATTGTTTTACG
>JAYVNW010000048.1:0-11751 GCA_043758225.1 Candidatus Kuenenia sp.
CAAGATCTCAGTGTTGATCGAACGCAGTCGCTGCGATGACGCTGTACTGGCAGTTCACTCCGGATTCGAACTCGACAAAGCAACGTCGTCACCGCCGCAAGTCGGATGTGCGTCGAATGGCAAACGTGGCGGCGTGGATGCAGCAAGCCCCGAAGTCACTGCCGATATTATTTCCCGGCTGGACAGCATGGAAAGTATTGTCGTGAGTGACATCACGGCGGACACCAATCAGTCCCGTGTCACGTTGAGTAATCTGCCGGACGATCCGGGTATCGCAGAAGCTGTCTTTACTGCGATTGCGGAAGGCGGCGTGCTCGTCGATATGATCGTTCAAAACGCAGCTCTCGACGGGAAAGCGACGATTTCATTTACGGTGCCTCGTTCCGATCTTGATCGTTCTGTGTTGCTGCTTCGAGAAGTTCTGGAAACGTACGGCGGCTCAGTCGTATCCTCCGATCGTCGCATCGGAAAAATTTCCGTCGCTGGCATCGGACTCCGCAGCCACACGGAAGTTGGGGCCAGACTGTTCCGTTGCCTTGCGGACAATAAGATCAACGTGGAAATGATCAACACGAGTGAGTTGAAGCTCAGCGTCGTCATAGCCTCCAGCGAAGCAGAAACCGCGTTGAAGAAATTGCGCCAGGAATTTCGACTGGACTTTTGATTTGAGATTCATAATTTGAGATTTCAAATCTGAATACCGAAAACTGTACACTGAAAACTCCTATGCAAGATCTTGTCCGACAGGAAGTCTTCAAAGCCTGCCAAACGGTCATCGTGAAGATTGGAACAAACGTCCTCACCACGGACAGCGATCGGCTGGATCTCGATCGCATCCAGTGCATCTCCGATCAGATTTTTCGTGTCCAGCAAACGGGTCGCAAAGTCGTCTTGGTTTCCAGTGGAGCTGTCGGGGCGGGGATTGGCATCCTGGGATTGAATCGACGCCCGGATTCGCTGCCCGCACTTCAGGCCACGGCCGCTATCGGACAACCGCAGCTCATGCGCACGTGGAACGATGCACTGATGAAGAACGGTCTTAAGACCGCGCAACTGTTGCTGACCGGAAACGATTTTCGCAATCGCCAGCGCTATCTGAACGTACGAAACACACTGCGAACCCTTTTCGATTTCGGCGTCGTGCCGATCGTCAATGAAAATGACACCGTCAGCATTAAAGAAATCGCCGTCGGAGACAATGATCAGTTGGCTTCCATGCTGGCGACTCTGTTGCCTGATCCGCTGCTTGTGATTTTGTCTGGAATCGCGGGACTCTACGACGGTCCGCCATCGAATCCCGCCAGTGTGGTGATTCCGCTGATCGAAAAACCGGATGAATCGCTGTTGAAACTTGCCGCAGCGGAAACGAGCACGCGTGGTCGAGGTGGCATGGGTTCCAAGTTGAAAGCGATCCTGGCAGCGACCGGCATGGGGGAAACAGTGATCCTCGCCAGCGGCCGCAGCGACACTGTCTTAGATGACATTCGTGAAGGCAACACAACTGGAACTTTGTTTCTGGCCAAAGGTGAAGCGGTCGTTTCATGGAAACGCTGGATCGGTTTTGGTGCTCCTCCTGCTGGTGTGCTTGTTATTGACAGCGGTGCGACAAAAGCCGTTCGTGGATCTGGACGATCCCTATTGGCTGTGGGAATCACGGAGGTTCAGGGTGAATTCGAATCCGGTGCACTGGTCGGATTGAAGACAAGTGACGGTACTGAAATTGCGCGAGGACTCGTGAACTATTCTTCCGACGAAATCCGCCGTATACAAGGCCGCCGGTCCGATCAGATCGCAGTTGCGCTTGGCCATGTGCCGTACGGGGAAGTTATTCACCGCGACAATTTGGCACTGATCGGGAAGTGATCGTTCATATCCTATGAACTCAACGCATCCGCCACATTTGTTCGATACGCCGTCAACGCGGGCAAAAATCCTACGAGAGCGGCGAGTCCCACTAAAACCGGAAACAATATGGCTTCCCGTGGATCAACTGACCATGGGTTAATGAGTAAGCCTGTACGTTCGGTGAGCGTCGGCGCAGAGATTACAGCCAAGCTGTGGCCCGCCAACCATCCCGCCAAACCGCCAACGACACAGAGTAAAACTGACTCGGCAAGAATGATGCCAAAGACATGCATTCGGCCAGCGCCCAAAGCCCGCATGATGCCAATTTCACGGCGACGATCGGACATCGAGTTGTAAATGCTGACGAAAATTCCCACGCCGGATACCAGAATAATCACGGAGATCAAAGCGATAAATGCTTTCTTGATATTACCCAGCATTCCGTCGATGAGCTTCCTGATCGGAACAATCGGATTCACGGCCATCGCTTGATAACCGGTCTTTAATTCCATTGACAGACTCATCGAATCGAACGGTGTGTCCGGGCGGGTCTTCACGAGGATCGCCGTAACTTCTTTCATGGCATCCGGGTTCTCATGGTGATGGTGATGAGCGTGGTCATGTGCCGCTGCCGCTTCTTCGGCCTCCATCTTTTTGACGGATTCAATTTGTTCCATCGCAACGGCCAGCCGTTCCGGATCTGCAGCATAAAAATCCCGCAGACGTTTTTCAACCTCCTTGACGGGCTTGCTGTGTCCTGCGATCGCGTAAAATCCTTCGATGTTCAGAAACACCGTGCGATCATTGGCCGTTCCCGTTGGAGCCAGCACTGCGACCACTTCGAATTTCTCATCATGCACATGACCGCTTTCAGCACCGCCATGAACGATCGAAAATGTCGAACCGATATCCCAGTTGTTCTGTCGAGCGACCTCGTACCCGATGATCGTATCCAGCAGACCGTTAATTCGTTTGCCGCGAATCCTGAAAGTGCGACCAGGCGTGAAATCGTTTTCAAAGAATTCCGGAGTCGTACCGATGATCGGAAAAGAACCTTCCTGCGTCACGTCACCAAATGCCAACGGCACAGCCGAGACGACTCGCCGATCCTTCTTCAGTTGCTCCAGATACAAATACGGCAGATTTTCAATGGGAGGCTGCATGCGATACACGGCGCTCAGAACAAGTTGCAGGTCCGCTCCTTTTGGTCCAACGATCAAATCGTAAGCAATACTTCGTTGCGTAAACGCCGCGTCGACAGCGCCGAACATGACGAGCACCAGTACCATTAACATGACGCCGAGGGCAATGTTGAGCGTCGTGAGACTGGATGCCAACCGGCGTTGCTTCAGACTTTTCCATGCAATCGTAAACAGATTCATGCGGACTGCTCCTGAAGACTGAGTTCAGGACGATTAAAGTCCTTGAGATTTTCGACGCGAGAAAACGCTCCGGCGACTTCGGACGAATGCGTAACCATCAGCAGCGTGACATTGTGGTCACGGCAGGTGTCACGAATCAGATCCAGAATTAATTGTTGATTCGCCGCATCGACGTTAGCCGTTGGCTCATCTGCCAGCAACAGCACTGGCTTGTTCGCCAGTGATCGAGCGACCGCGACTCGCTGTTGTTCACCAACAGACAGCTTTTGGGGCGAATGATTCAGACGATGACCGAGACCCACACGTTCGAGCAATTGCTTGGCAAACGCTTTGTCAACACCGCGTCCGGAGAATGACATTCCCAGCAGCACGTTTTCCAACGCAGAAAACGCCGGCAGCAGGTTAAACGTCTGAAACACGATGCCGATCCTGGCGGCTCGAAACCGATCGCGAACGACTTCTGGCTTTGTCGCGATGTCACTGCCATCGACGACCACGCGACCGGAATCCGGCGTCAAAATTCCCGCGATGATGTTAAGAAGCGTTGTCTTACCACCGCCGCTGGAACCGACCAGGGCCGACTGCTCTCCCTGATTCATAGCGAAACGCTCGATCCCCAGCACGGGAATCCGCTTCCCACCGGGTTCGCGGTATGATTTCAGAACTTTTTCCAGTAGAAGTGACATGCAGCCTTCCCGGGCTATGAGTTACTGTCTGAAGACAAGGACATGACGAAGACTACGCCGAATCGGGCAAACATTCGAATTCGAATCAGGCTTTTCCCGGAACTCGAAGCCAGGGAGATTGTTCCCAATGACGTGAACTCAGGCGAGCGGCGGATGGAAATGCCCTGATGTATGGTGTTGGTGAGTGGAGAATCACGCGAAAAAGTCTCCAACCTGCCGCTGGCTGATTTTCGAAACATCGCCGTTCGTAGGGTTGCAACCAGCGACAGTGCAGGCCCACCATTGGATGAAAAATTCGTGGGCGTGCGCAGCATGCAGGCCGCGGGCCCCATTCTGCATTCTCTGCGGCCCAGCGAACGAGTATCGACGGCTTAGAGTCGGCTGAGTGGATTATCCTTGCAATCCAGAGGCATCGTGACGGGGGCATTGAGCCGATGTGATTCAAATACAGCCAATACCATTTCTATGGCACCTCGAGCCTGATACATCGAACATTTTGGCTGATGATCCTTCTCTATCGCGTCAATCAGGTCACGTGCCGCCGCCGGGTTTCCTCCAGAATAGCCAGTTTCGGTGATAGGTTCTGGTTGATCGACGCCAGCGGAAGTGATTGGCTTCCAACTACCCGCGTCGCGCGACAACCCCCAATGAGCGTCCTTCATGAGGAACGCCGGATTCGCGTATCCAGAGGTATGATCGATCATACCTTTGCTGCCATAGATTCGCAGTCCGAAGCGATTGGGACTTCCGCCTGCTGCTTTCTGCGATGAAAAATATCCGGTGATACCAGATTGAAAGTGATACATCGCATCGACTCGATCTCCTGTCAACGGGCCGAGTCCTTCGTTGCCGGGCTGAACATGTTCGCGCGTTACGCGTTGGCCTTTTTGATACAATGACCCATAACACGATTCCGGTTCTCCGCCAAAGGCTCGCATCAGATCCAGCACATGAGTCCCCAGCACCCACAAATCTTCTGCACCACCGCGTGCATCTTCTTTGCCACGCGCGCGAATCTCCAAAACGTCCCCGATTTCACCCGCCTGTATCAACCTGCGAATGATATCAAGTTGAGGCGAATAGCGACTGATATGAGCTACTGCCAGTTTCAAATGTCGCATTTCGCAAGCTCGAATGATTTCATCTGCTTCCCCCAACGTCCGACAGAATGGTTTCTCCAGATACATGTGACAGCCAGCATCGGCACATGCTAACGCCATGTCAAGATGCTGATCGGTCCATCGCGGGCAAACAGCGACGATCTGTGGATTTTCTTTTTCAAGCATCTCGCGATAGTCGCGATACGATTTGGATGCACCGGTTCGAGCGATCGCTTTTTGCAAACCAGCTTCATCCTGATCTGCAACGGCAACGACGTCGCAGTCGTCGAACTTCTGCCAGACAGCGTCTAGCCCATGGCCATAATCCCCACGGCCGGTGCTGCCAATGATTGCGACTTTGTATTTGGGCATGCTGTTGAGGTTTCTTTAGAGTTTTATGAAATCAAAAAGATCACATCAAACATCATGCGGAACCGCCCAGTGTCCGTCGCGGTACTTTCGACGAACCATCGTGTTCGCAGATTCTCCATTCGTGATCGTTTCCGTCGTCGGATCAAACTCCAGCACTTGTCCTGTGCGTGCTGCAATGTTGGCGAGATGCACGATGGTCGCAGATAATCGTCCGGCGTCAACAGACGCATTCATTGAAACCGCCGGATCACGAATCGCATCAACAAAGTTTTGATGATGTGCTGGCAGATCAACTGAACCCGTTTGTTCGGCGAGCAACTTGTTTTTGGGGCCGAATAATTTCCAGCCGATCGAATGTCCCATAATCAACACGCCTTCGGTGCCGTAAAACGCGGCACCGTTTTCGTAGCCTTCCTGCACATACGGGGACCAGATTCGTTGCTCGAAAATGAACTGTTTGCCTTTCCCTGATTTATCTGTCGGTGAATATTCACAGATCGCGTACTGAGTGTCGGGGAATTGCTGATCATCGTTGAAGAAATTCTTCTGACCGAAGCACGTGACACGGTTTGGATGAGTCTCAACTCCCAGTCCCCACAGCGCGACGTCAATGTCGTGGACTCCATCATTCCCGATGTCGCCGCAGCCGAAGTCGTACCACCATCGCCAGACACCATGCAGCAGATTGGAACGCCACGGCACTGTCGGCGCGGGGCCGAGCCAGGTATCAAAATCCAGTTGCCGTGGAGGTGAACCGGGCTGCGTCTTGCCAATAGTACCTCGCCGCTGACTGTTCCACGCCTTTGCAACAAGGATCTCACCAATTTCCCCATTGCGAATGTGATCAAGACCTTCCTTGACACAACGAGTGCTGCGGCTTTGAGTTCCCACTTGCAGTCGTTTGCCACTTCGCTTCACAGCCTCAGTCAACAATCGTCCTTCGCGGATATTATGACTACAAGGTTTTTCCACATAGACATGCTTGCCGGCATCCAGTGCCAGAATCGCGGCCGGTGTGTGCCAGTGATCAGGAGTGGCAATGAACACCGCATCGACGGCTTTGTCCTGCAAGACTTGTCTTAAATCACCCGTCGTCTGCGGCGATTTGCCACTGCCGCCGTTGACGATATTCTCTGCGGCTGCCAGACGATTTGTGTCAACATCACAGACCCACGCGACCTGAACATCGTTGCGTTTCGAAAGCAGGTTCAGATGATTGGATCCCATCCCGCCGCAACCGATGAGACCTATACGCAGAATGGCGTTATCGGCTTCATCAGCCTGCACGCTGGAAATGGTTGTCAACGCTGCGGCCGTAACGGCAACGGACGATTTTAGAAACTCACGACGGGCCGAAGTCATGTGGCAGCTCCATATTGAATGTCACCATTGTTGACCAAAAGGGTATCTGCGAGACGTGTCACTGGTCAACCGACTGGTTGTTTTCGTCTTCGGAGTGGTCGTCTGCTTCGGTACGTCCTCCTTGCCGAGGAGAACTTTCGCCTTCAGCCGTCCCCAGGAGCGGATGTCGGCTCAACGGCATCGCGTGGCCCGGTTATCAACGTGGAGCCGGTCGCAGGTCGCGACAAGTTGCAAAGTTCTTTCCGACTGAAACGACCTGCTTTTACAACAATCCAAATCCGTGATATCCGTCGTTTAAAATTTGTTTTTTGCTTTGCTAACTTCTGGCTCCGAAATCAGGTGTTACCATTGACGTCAGTGAACCCGGTTTGTCTAGTGCAATTCATTGCCCTGAACCGGAGTTTAGGAATCAATTGCCTGCTTCCAAACTTACCGGCGGTCTCAAATTCTGCGTAAGGAACAAGTAACCGCGATGACTTCAATTGCAATCGTCAACGGCACCGTCGTGTTACCGGATCGTTTGATTGAAGATGGCATTGTCTGCTGCGATGGATCTGTCATTACGTACGTTGGAAGTCGAAAACCGCTTCCCGACGATGTGCAGATCGTTGATGCGAATGGTGGAGTGATCTCGCCGGGCTTTATTGATTTGCATGTCCACGGCGGCGATGGGGCGGATTTTATGGACGGCACGTCCGAAGCCGTCATCATCGCCTGTGCAGCGCATTTGCGTCATGGGACGACGACAATTTTTCCGACGACAACCACCGGCAGCGAACAATTGATTCTGAACATGATCGAAGCATGTGTTGCTGCGAAACATACAATGACCCAATATCCGGGTCAGGCTTCGAACATCGCCGGCATCCACCTGTATGGACCTTACTTTGCGGAAGACAAAGTGGGTTGCCATTCTGCCGAAGGTCGCCGAAGTCCGATTGCGGAGGAGTTTCAGCGGTACTTTGAGTCCGGAATGATAGGTATCGCAACATGTGCCGCAGAACTGCCAGGAGCTGCGGAGTTCTATCGCATCGCTCAGCAAAACAATTGCCTCATCACATGCGGACATTCGAATTCCACATGGATGGAAATGCAACTGGCCTTCGATGCCGGGATGCGACATGTCGATCATTTTTGGTGTGCCATGAGTTCAGTTCCTTCGATTCGACAACGATGCAACGTACCAATGCAGGGCAGCATGGCGGAGTTCGTGCTGATGAATGCCTCCATGAGTACCGAAGTGATCGCCGACGGCTGGCATCTGGCTCCGGAACTGCTCGAGTTCGCCTTCCGTATGAAAGGTGCCGAACGATTGTGCCTCGTTACCGACTGCAACCGTGCACTGGACATGCCTGTCGACGACTACCGTTTCGGCAACGTCAGTGATGGCACAATGTTTCGCAGTGATGGCAAAGTCGGCTGGGCTCCGACCGGTAGTCTAGCCAGTTCCATCATGGGGATGGATCACATGGTGCGTCACATGAAGAGCAATACTTCTGCAACTTTGCCACAGGTTATTCGCATGGCCAGTCTGACTCCGGCGGAGAGAACTGGCATATCTCGCGAGGTCGGCAGCTTGGAAGTCGGCAAGCGAGCGGATATCGTGCTGCTGGACAAAGAACTGAAAATCGTCGCAGTATTGACACGTGGCGTGAAGTGTCAAGGAGAAAAATAGTGGCTCGTAGTCTGTTCATATCATTAGCTGCAGGGCGCTAGCCTCGGTTCACATTTACAAGACCCGGGGCTAGCGCCCGGCGGATGATAAAAGTTCTGTTTGTTCAATCTCCCAATGACGTCACCTTCACCAACAACATCCGATACCATCCTCTTTGTCACCGGACGTCTCGCAGAACACGGCCTGCGTGAAGTTGTCACCGGCATCGCTGAAAAACTCGGCTTCCTGTTTGAAATCGCCGTTCCCGGAATTCAGGTTGCAGCGCTGCTGCATACCAGTCTACTGTTGAAACGCCTGACGGTTCCGGATCATGTCACGAAAGTGATCCTGCCTGGCTGGTGTCAGGGCGATGTTGCGGAGCTTCAGCAGCACTTTGGAAAACCCTTCGAACTTGGCCCGCGCGACTTGTATGATCTGCCGGAATATTTTGGCCTTACCAAACGCCGCGCGGCGGATTTGAGTCGCTACTCAGTTGAGATTCTGGCGGAGATCAATCACGCGACTCGGATGCGGCTGGACGACATTATCCGCGAGGCTCGTTCGATGGCCGAAGCTGGTGCAAACGTCATCGACGTCGGCGGTGTACCGGGCGAGAGTAGTCCACGCATCGGGGAAATCGTCCGCGCACTTCACGACGAAGGATGGCGAGTCTCGATTGACAGTTTCGATCGGGACGAGGTCGAGCAGGCCGTGAACGCCGGCGCGGAATTGATCCTGAGCTGCAATCATTCCAACATCGATTGGGTCGCGACGCTCGGTGTTGAAGTCGTTGCGATTCCGGATGAACCCCACGATGTGGATTCGCTTGACCGGCTGATTCAATCGCTACGAGACGCGGGCATAAAATTTCGAGTCGATCCCATTATTGAACCGATTGGCATGGGCTTCACGGCATCTCTGCAGCGATACATGCAGGTTCGCGAGAAGTATCCGGACGTGCCGATGATGATGGGAATCGGTAACATCACAGAGTTGACGGAAGTTGATTCCGCCGGCGTAAACATGATTCTGGCAGCCGTGTGTGAGGAACTCGGGATTCAAAGTGTCTTAACGACGCAGGTGATCAACTGGTGCCGTTCATCGGTCGCAGAATTCGACGCCGCACGCCGTTTGATGCACCATGCGGTCACAGCCAGGACGATTCCAAAACATCTCAGTTCCGCTCTCGTCATGCTGCGAGACTCGCGGCTGAAACCGAAATCAATGGAATCACTAGCGCAATTTGCAAACGCTCTCACCGACCCGAATTTTCGCATCTTTGCGGAATCCGGGTTGCTGCATTTGATGAATCGCCACGGCCACTGGCACGGTCACGATGTATTTCGACTGTTCGAGCAAGCTACCGCGAGTTCTGCCGCAGCCACGACTCCGCAGCTTGACGCCAGCCATGCATTTTATCTGGGCTACGAACTGGCCCGCGCCGAGATCGCGTTGCATCTTGGCAAACAGTACACTCAGGACGAGCCCATGCAATGGGGGCTTCTGGGACCAACGCGAGCGTCATCAACTGCGGCGTTGCATGGTGAAGCCAGGTAGGTCCTCCTTGCCGAGGCGGACTTTCGCCGAAAGGCGAACGACAACGGCAAATGTCCGCTCAACGCCCTCGCGTTGTGCTGTGATCAACGTAGTTCTGGTCGCACGTCGCAATAAATAGCGAAATCCTTTCCGGCAGAAAGGACCTGCATGAAATCTGCTGAACGCAGCCAGCGGCAGTATTTTTCCGAACACGCCAACGGGCGTCGCACAACGTCGATCGCGACTCCTCGCTGTTCTTCAGGGCTTTCGATTCCCAATAGTTACTTGCAGGAATTGGAGCTATGGGTCTAAAACTCGTGAACCACAATACGACTTTTTCCCAATGGAGACAATTTTATGCGTTCATCGTTGCAAACTTGGCGTGCAATTCTTTGTGCTGTTGTATTCACTGGAGTGGCTTTCGCCGATGAACCCGCGAAGCCGATGCGGATTGGTATGATCGGTCTCGATACCTCTCATTGCCTTGCGTTTGCAGAGATGCTGAATAAGCAGACTCCCGCCCCTGAGTTCGCCGGCTTCCGCCTCGTGCTTGTGTATCCCAAAGGCAGCCCGGATATCGAAAGCAGTGTTTCCCGCGTTCCCGAATACACGACGAAGATCAAAGCACTGGGTGTTGAGATCTGCGATGATCTCGACACCATGATTTCGCAAGTCGATGCAGTATTGCTGGAGACCAACGATGGGCGTCCGCATCTGCAACAGGTGCTTCCGGTGTTGAAGGCGCATAAACCTGTCTTTATCGACAAACCAATCGCAGGCTCCCTCGCAGACGCGATTGCAATTTTTGAACTGGCAAGGCACTACAAGACTCCGGTCTTCAGTTCGTCGTCACTGCGATTCTCCAAAGCCGTCCAGGAAATTCGGAACGGGTCGATCGGCAAGATCACCGGTTGTGATGCGTACTCACCATGTTCGCTTGAGGCAACTCATCCGGATCTCTTCTGGTACGGCATTCACGGCTGCGAGTCACTCTTTACCGTGATGGGAGCCGGTTGCGAAACAGTCGTGCGAACTTCAACGAACGACTTTGATCAAGTGACCGGTGTCTGGTCCGATGGTCGCATCGGTACGTTTCGGGGAATCCGTGCCGGTGGGTCAGGTTACGGCGGGACAGCGTTTGGTGAGAAAGGTGTCGCGTCGCTTGGTAAGTTTGACGGCTACGGTCCGCTGCTCGTGGAGATATGCAAATTCTTCCGCACTGGTGAATCCCCAGTCTCTGCCGAAGAAACGATCGATCTCTATGCGTTCATGGAAGCTGCTGATGAAAGTAAACGCCGCGGATTCGCGCCCGTCAAGATTGTTGATGTGAAGGCGATGGCCGCTGAGGCTGCCGCGAAGAAAGTCGCTGAGTTGAAGTAGATCGCACTATACGCACTGTCAGTGCACCTGCGGTTCGCAGAACTTCGCTCGCGGCCGTCTGAATCGTCTGGCTGTCGATAGGATCAGCTATGTCTCAACGCCTTCAGGGTAGTTCCCCGCCATCGCCAATTGAATAAAATACGGCTGAACAAATCGCTGATCGATCATGACCGCATTCAGCCCGTATTCCTGAAGTAGTGACTGGCCGTATCTGGATTTGGCAGTGCGAAGGAAGCATCGCGGTTTCGCTCGTTCGTCGCTTCACCCCCGGCCACCCCCAAATCAGACTGTAATAGAGCATTTGTCCACGTTTTATCAGGTGATTTTCGGGAAACTGAACGTCGGGCGTTCCGGCTGATGGAACAAATTGAGAGCCATTCGGCCACCAACATCAAAAATCGTAGTTCTCAACTTCCGTTCCCAGAATCGCTACG
>JAYVNW010000049.1:0-5440 GCA_043758225.1 Candidatus Kuenenia sp.
GAGCAAAGTTGAGGCTCAGCATTTTGTGGATTACCGGGAATTAGCGATTCAACCGTATGCGGTTGCAGGGTTCTCCGTTCCACCAGTTCTGTTGATCGCGTTTGTGCTGCTCGTGGTACGCTTGTTGCTTCAACAGACATGGCTGCGGGAGATGACTTAACATGGACATTCAAATCGGTACGCCAAACAACATCTGGCTTCTTGCCGTCGTTGGAACGGGCATTGTGGTCACCGCCTACGCCAGCCTCGCTCGCCGACGCGCTGCGATGAAGTTTGCAACCGCCCGACTTCGCAGTCAGATTCTTCCGCCCGGTACCAGATCCCGACACTGGATCTCTGCGACACTGATTGCCGCCAGTATGTCACTTCTTTGCCTTGCCTTGATGGATATCCGCTGGGGAAAGATATGGCGCGAAGTTCCGCAGAAGGGTATCGAAGTCATGTTCGTGCTGGACGTCTCGCGCAGCATGTTGGCCGAAGACGTCGCTCCAAATCGCCTGAGTCGCGCGAAACAGCAGATCAAGGATATGGTCGACGAAATGGCGGGTGATCGCGTCGGCCTGATCGTCTTCGCAGGTGATACTCGCCAATCCGTGCCTCTCACCACTCACTACGAAGACTTCAAACAGACGCTCGATGCCGTCGGCCCGCATACCGTGCGAGTCGGCGGTTCACGACTTGGCGACGCTCTCAAAGCCGCTGCAAATGGATTCATCAGCAAGACAAACGACCACAGGGCGATTGTCGTGTTCACAGATGGTGAAGACCAGGAAAGCAAGCCAGACGAAGTTGCAAAACAGATCCACGCTGAAAAGGGAATCCGTATTTTCACCGTTGGGCTTGGCGACATAAATCAGGGAGCACTTATTCCTGAAACAGAAGACCGTCGTGGTGGGTTTGTGCGGTACGAAGGACAGCAGGTCTGGTCGAAGATGAATGGGCAGATCCTTAGCCAAATTGCCACTGACACTGATGGTGCCTACATCCCGGCCGGGACACGCAACGTCAATATGTCCGCGATTTATCACGGCTATGTCGCCAACGTGGGACAGGCAGAATTCGAGACGGCAAAGATCAATGCTTACATCGCCAGATATCAGTGGTTCGCCGCTCCGGCTTTGGCACTCCTGTTACTTGAGGTTTGGTCATCAACAAGGAGAAGGCGTGATGTTGTCCTGGGCCGGATCGAGCGCAACGCTGTTCCGACAAGTGGCACCTCTGCGGGAACAGCGCTGCGCTCGGTCCGGGCTACGACGACCAGTTACATCACTGCGGCCGTCATTGCACTGTCCGCTGCCCCGGCGTCAGCACAATCGCCACTCGACAATTGGCAGACGGCCAGTGAGATCAACGCCGCCAACACTCTGCTGCGCAATGGCAGGATTGACGAAGCCATCGATGCCTATCGTAAGGTCGTCCCCAGCGAACAGCAGCGCGATGAGCTGAACTATAATCTGGCGGTGGCTGAATACAGAAAGGGCAACATCGAAGCCGCCGAACAGCTTTTCGCTGATATTGCCGGGACAAGTTCACCCACAATCGCAGCAGATAGTCGCTACAACCTCGGCAATTGTCAGTATTCGAAAGCACTGGTCGCTGCGGAAAAGGATAAACCCACTGCCATTGAACTTCTTCGCAAAGCGATCGCCAACTATCGCGGGGCTCTGCGAGGAAAACCTAACAATCCTGACGCTCGTGCTAACATCGAACTGGCGGGTGAACTCATCCGGAAGCTAGAACAGGAACAGAAGAAAGAGGAAGAACAGAAGAAGCAAGACAAGCAACAAAAGCAGGATCAACAAGACAAAGACCAGCAGCAGGACCAGAAAGATCAGTCTGATCAGCGGAAATCCGATCAGCAGAAACAGGACGAACAGAAGCAGCAGGACAAATCACAGGATTCTGAGTCACCGAAATCGGACTCTCAGAAAGATGAGTCTCAGAAGAACAGCGATCAGAAGAAAAATGAAGAACAGATCCATGAAGAGCAGCCGAAACAGGACCAACAGTCCGCTGCTGATCAGTCCAAAAACGATGAACAAAAAAGGGAGGAACAGAAGACCGATAAAACCGGTGACAAAGAGCAACAAAACGATCAGCAACAACAATCAGAACAACAGTCTCAGCCAAAGAGTCCCGACAGCAAGCAAAAGCAGCAACAAAAGTTGCAACAACAATCTGGTGACCAGCAGGAACAGAACGACGAGGGCAAGCCGGAAGAGCAGGACGCGAAAAATCAACCTGTGCCAACCGGGGATCTGAAAGCCGCGAGCAAGCAGGAACAAAACAAGCAGCCCGAAGGCACTGTCGGCATGACTGACTCGAACGCCAAAGACGGGCTGATGACTCGTGAAGAAGCGCTCAAAATGCTGCAGTCCGTACGCGACAGAGACTTGCTGAGACGAATGCAGCAACTACGACAGGAAAGATCCCGACACAAGCCCGTCGACAAGGACTGGTAATATTAGTGGCAGATCTGAAATCTCAAATTTCAGATTTGAAATTTAATCAACCTATGGTGATCAACATGCAAACAACAAGGATGATTTGTCCAACCATCGCCTTTCTTGCGCTGACCGCTTGCGGCATGACCCATACTGCATGCGCCGCCGACGTCGATGCACGGCTCTCCACAAAAGAAGGCTGGGTCGGCATGCCCGTCGTACTGCAGATTTCGATCAACAATGCAGCCGACTACGAACAACCAACGATGCCGGAAATCGATGGTTGTGACATCCGTTCCGCCGGCGCGCCGTCGCAGAGTTCGCAAATCACGATCATCAACGGGCGTCAGACTCAGAAACGCAGTGTCGTCATGCAATTCCTGATCACTCCGCGCCGCGAAGGCACGTTCGAAATCCCCCCGATCACGATCAAAGTTGATGGAAAGAACGTCTCAACAGATAAGCTGCAATTCGTCGCGAGTAAGAGCCAGACGGACAACCTGTTATTTGTTGAAATAGATGGAGCAACAGACAAAGTGTTCGTCGGGCAGCCGTTGGAGATGACGCTGAAGATTTGGGTCAAACCATTTCAGGACAAAGAGCGAAATCTCACCCTGTCAGAAGGCGACATGTGGCAGATGATTTCCGAATCGACATCCTGGGGCAGTTTCACGGATCGGATGAAGGACTTGGCGACTAAAAATCAACGTCCCGGCGGTCAGGAGGTTTTGCGAGATGATGGCGAGGGCAATGACCGCAGCTATTATCTCTACGAAATCACCGCCACGATCTACCCCAAACGGCCAGGCAAGATCGATGCTGATGACGTCCAGATTGTGGTCGATTATCCTACGGAACTCGGCAAGGCTCGTGATCCGTTTGCAGGCTTTTTTGAAGACAGAGGATCAGCCGGCGGCTCACGATTGTCTCAAATGATGGGAGATGATTTCTTTTCATCGCCGTTTGGCAACCGTCTGACGGTGTCAGCCACACGACCCATCGTCGGTGAAGCCAAAGTGGATTCGACCGAAGTCCTGCCCGTGCCTGCAGAAGGCCGTCCGGCAGATTATCGAGGAGCAGTTGGACGTTACAACATTGTGACGCAGGCAACACCAACCACCGTCAACGCCGGAGATCCGATCACACTGAACATTGGCATCGCTGGCACCGGTCCCATGGAACTCGTGCAGGCTCCGCCGCTTTCCGAATTACCGACACTGACAGCGGATTTCAAAGTTGCCGATCAATCGCTGCCTGGATTCGTACAGGACGACACAAAACTGTTCTCCACGACCATTCGTCCCAGACACGAAGGAATCACGCAGATTCCTCCCATCCCATTCAGTTTTTTCAATCCGGACACGGAAAAATATGAAACCGTGATGAGCGATCCAATCTCGATCACGGTCGATAAATCCGAATCGTTGTCTCTGGACGCGATCGTCGGCAAGCAGCATCACGGCGACGGAAATTCTGGCAACGCCGCATCAACCAGCAAGCCTATGGAACCAGATTTCACGAACGACAACTCAACCGCTGCACTTGTGCCACAAACTGCATTGAACTCCGGCGACTGGTGGTGGTTTTTCGTCATCACTCCACCTGTTGCATGGCTGGTGACTACGATCGTTCGCAATCGAGCCAGCATTGGCAATCGACTGCCCAGCTTTCAATCCGCCGCATCTCGCTGCATGAAATCAATTGAACATGCGAAAGATTCATTAAACGTTGTAGCCGCGATGACGGACTATATCGGCAAACGCACACGACAAACATGTTCAACTTCCGCCTCGGCCGTCGGTGCCTTGCGAACGTCCGGATTATCGCAGGTCGCGATTGATGTCGAGGCGTTCCTTCAGCATTGCGAACAGTCGCACTTCAATGGTGAATCCCAGCAATCGCTCACAGAAATTCAGCGGCAGGCTCGTGAGCTGGTTGTTCGGATTGAATCCGCAATTCATTCAATCAGCAAGTCGCAAGTCCGCCGATCAAAGCAAACGGAAACAAATCGAACTTCAAAAAGTGGCAGTGTTGGCAGCACTGCACAACGGGCATCAATCGTTCTGCTGGCAGCGTTGGTGGCTTCGTCTGCTGGGCCTGCAGTTGCGAATGACGTTGCATCAATCAGCCGCAGGGCGCTAGCCCCGGTTACGTTTGCAACGGAAAACATTCCAACCGGGGCTAGCGCCCAGCGGCTGATGTTGCAGGACAACCAGACTGCCGTTCAGCTCACCGCCGCTCAACAGCAGACCATCCTCACAGAAGCCGGTGACCTGTACGCTCGCGCTGTCAACATTGCGAAAACGGACTCAGCCGAAGCCAGCGATCTGTTCACCACAGCTGCTCAGAAGTATCAACTGCTGTTCGATTCCGGAGTTCATAATGCCCTGCTTTATCGTAATCTTGGCAACGCCTGTCTGCAAAGTAACCAACTTGGCCGCGCGATCGTCAACTACGAACGAGCGACTCAGCTTGCGCCAAGCGATCGACAGTTGATGGTGAATCTGGAATTCGCAAATTCCCTTGTAAAAGGTGATGAACTAAAATCCGGTGCCGCAAACAGTCGTACTGCCGACGATCATTCGTCGCTCACGGCAATTGTTGACAACCTTCGCATGTGGAACAGAATACTGGTCAGTATCACTGGACTACAATCGATCATCTGGACTCTTGTGATTTCATCACTGCTGTTCTGGGGATTACATATCGCTCGGGCCTTAGGATACCGATTCTCCGCCTGGCGAAGTGCCATTATCCCACTGCTGGCGTTGGCCACATCACTGACGTCAGCAGTTCTGGCATCCACCCAGCCCGTCAGCGCTGAAAATGGAATCATCGTCGTCAGCACTACCACCCTGTACTCCGGTGACGGCGAGGAGTTTGATCCGGTGATGTCTCTCAATTTCGCCCAAGGCCATCGAGTAGTAATCCTGACTCATCGAGGCGAGTGGACCCAAATCCAGACCCGCCAAGGCCACAACGGTTGGCTCCTATCA
>JAYVNW010000050.1:0-6156 GCA_043758225.1 Candidatus Kuenenia sp.
ATATCGCTGTCAGCCTGAATCGCTCGACTCACGGCTCGATCGACTACCGGACTATTGACAGTTCGGAGTTGTTCAAGAGTTAATATCCATGCTCGGTCAAAGCGATTGTATTCACTGACAATGCGGTCGTAGGGAGACTGATCCAGCACCAGCTCTGTAACTCGTGTGATCTGCTGCTGCATTTTGCGGCAATCATTCACCGTCTGAGCTGTTTTTGCAGTGCCATTCAGGTCGTAGCTCAACTCTTCGCTGATGTTGAACAAGGCGCTCTCAAGAACCGATAACCTTGAATTCAGTCCTCTGTAGTCCAGGCTGGGATCAACCTGAAACTGCGTTCCAACCTGTTTGTCGATGGCATTAAGACGATCGACCGAGGTCAATGTCGTCTTGCTCAGGCCTGTCGACTGAACCATCCGATGTGAAAGGACTCGCCAGTCGGCGTCGATACGACGAAAGTCAGTCACGATCGTTTCCAGCGGAACACCTGCATTCATATCCTGAGTGAGTCGCGATGTCAGGCTGCGCAGCGAATAAAGATCTGTCAGCAAAGATCGCAACTGAGGATAACGACGATAGTCCTGTTCGAGCGATGAGTACAAGCGACCAGACTCGTCAAAGGCTTCCTTCATCAGGTTGGCGAGTGCCTGCTTGTTGACTTTGTCGTAGTCTATTGTTTTTGTATTTGGACCCAGAGGCACTGTTCCAGGAAGTGCATCAAGTCCTCCTAATTCTCCGGGCTGCAATCGGCGATGCAGGTCCTGTAAATTTGTGTCGTTCCGACCGACACGAGTGGCAGGCTGTGCGACGGCGGATGCAGCCAAAGTGACCGTCAGGAGTGCAGCAAAAACTGCACGAAGCTGTTCTATTCGGGTAAATTGCATGGCGGGTTCCTTTCCCTGAGTTTTAAACCGCTGGATTTCGTCAGTGGGCCAATTCGTGACTTCAAAGCCCCCCTTGCGGAACTTGCAACGCCTGCAACTTCCGCTTCTTACTGACCATGGCGGATTTTTAGCCAAATCTGGATTTTCTGGAAACAGCAGTTTTTGCCGGTGGTTGCCGGGTCCGGTGGCACTCGATTTAGAGAGTAGCAGGCATTTTCCAAGTGCCGAAGTCCTTGAATGCAAGCGAATTGGTGGACGGAACACAGAGTGCGCCGGCTACTTTTGCATTAAAACGAATGGCATTGGGTTCGCGGGCCGGTGATTCGCGGCAGAATGGCATTCGGCCAAAGCCAGACAAACATGGTCTGCTATGCGGCCTTCGACTTGTGGGCCGCCGCCACAAAGTTTCCGTGCTCATCGACGTCTTCGAATCTCAGGGACAGCCGGCGAGAGATCCCGGATTCTTCCATGGTCACGCCATACAACACGTCCGTGACTGCCATTGTCGGCTTGCGGTGTGTGATCATGATGAACTGAGTGTTATGCTGGAACTCACGCAACACATTCACAAACCGTCCGATATTGCCGTCGTCCAATGCCGCATCCACTTCGTCCAGAATACAAAACGGACTGCTGCGACTCTTGAAAATCGCCAACAGCAATGCCACTGCTGTGAGCGTTCGTTCTCCACCACTTAACAGTGAGATGCTGCGAAGCTCTTTTCCTGGGGGACGAGCGACCACGTCGATCGAACATTCCAGTACATCGTCCGGATCTTCCAGAATCAAATCCGCCTCGCCACCGCCAAACAATTTGCGGAATAATTCTCTGAAGAATCCGCGAATGGTTTCGAACGATTCCAGAAACATACGGCGGCTTTCGATGTTGATTCGTCGCAGGATGTCGCTCAACGCATCACGAGCCGCTTCCAGGTCCGTCAATTGTGTATACAGACGCTGGAATCTGGTCTCCAGTTCGATCAGGTTGTCCAGGCTTTCTGTGCCAACGTTGCCGATCTTCTTGAGCTGACGACGCAACCGTTCGATACGTCGATCAATTTCGCCTCGCAATTCGGCATACTGAGCAGGATCGGCGATGATGCTCTGATGCGTTTCGTCAAACAGCGGAAGCTCGGGCATTGCTGCAAGTGATGCAATCTTTGGTTGTTCTGAATCTGCGTCATTTTCGCTTTCGCCACCCGCAGTGTTCGCATCGCGGTTGAGCCAGATCGCAACAGCCGATCGTCCCGACGCCACGGCTTCGCGAACTTCGATCTGGAATTCTTCACGAATACGTTCGGCGGTCGTCGTCAATTGATGATCGATACTGCGAACCTGCAGTTCGGTCTCATGGTGTCGCGACTGATGCTGACGCACCACATCGCGAATTTGAGTCTCCGCTGACGCGGCCGCGTTTCGATTGACTCGAAGCCGGTTCCTTGTGGTTGACCGGGAATGGATTTCCGAAGCGAGTCGTTCATCTGCGACGCTCAGTTCGGCTATCTCTGCGGACGCATTCAGGCGAGAAATTAGCAGATCACGCTGGCGCTCGGCGGCGGCCGTTAATCGGCGATCCGCTTCCTGTTGCTGCAGATAGCGTTGCTGCAGATCTTCGCGAACTCGTTCCAGAGCTTCCTGAAGTCCAAGCAGTCGCTCTTCTGAACGTGTCAGTTCCAGACTTGCGGCGTTGCGGTCGCGATCGATGGCTTCGAGTTCATGCTGGCGGTCATTTTGCTCGGCAGTCAGCTCAACGATATGTTCCTGACGTTGCAGCATCAATACCTCGCCCGACACATGCTGCTGTTCGGCATTTTCAGTCTGCGCGACAAGTTCTGCAATTTCTTCAGCGAGTTTTTGCGCCTGCGCTTCAAGCAGATCCGCGCGTCGCTGAGTTTCCTTCAGCTGACGACGCTGCTCTGTAACAAGCTGTTCGGCCGTTCGCGATTGGCTCACATGCTCGTTGACGCGGGCTCGCGTCTGCGTCAACTGGTCGTCAGTGGAGACGATATTCTGTCCAAGCGACCGCAGCATCAGTTCGCGTTGAGCGATCTCATGTTCCAGTCGATTCAGTTCGTTCTTCAATCGACGCAATTCGCTTTTGCGTGACAGCAAAGCCGATTCGTTTCGCACGGTACCGGCGAAGAGTGTACCGTCGCTTTCGATCAGTTCGCCCTGCAGCGTCACAAAGCGACACTGTCCCTGCGTTAGTGAATGCAGACGCAACGCATCGGCGAGAGTTTCGACAACCCATGTATCTGCCAGCAGATGGCTGGCCAGCGTGGCCAGCGATTGTGGAGGCCGCGCCAAGCCGTCCGCACGGCCAACCACGCCGCGTTGACCGAACAGCACCGGTGGAGCGGTCTCGCCCTGAGAAAAAACGGACCGAATCACAGGGCTGTCGGAACGAGGATCGACCCACGTGACCTGCATCGGATCACCGGATCCCGCAGCCGCAAGCATTCTTTCAATGGAATCTGCGCTGGATCGTTTTGGTTTCTCGCGTCCCCACCAGGAATTCGCTTGTCGATCAGCATCGGGTTCGCCATCTGCATCGACGCCATCGAACCACATATTGTCATCGCTGCGCCGCAGGCT
Source organism: Candidatus Kuenenia sp. (assembly GCA_043758225.1). Lineage (GTDB taxonomy): Bacteria > Planctomycetota > Planctomycetia > Planctomycetales > Planctomycetaceae > SXXK01. The sequence continues at coordinate 3,476 of JAYVNW010000050.1, forward strand.
GCCGCGAAGTTCCGACAGGTCGCCATTGGCCACGTCGGTATTTTCGATGGAGATAAAACCCACACGATCGGTGATGCGACAACGGCCGGAATTGAGATATTCGATCAGCGGCTTCATCTGCGTCACGACCAGCAACTGAGCGCGACCGGACAGAGCGACTTCCAGCAGCGCGGCGTTTTCCATATCGACGTCCAGCAAGTCCGCGACACTGCCACAGATCAGATTCCATGGCTCAGAATCCGCTTCGTCCGCGCGACGCAGAATTTCGCGCACACCGATTCCAAAACCTTCGTGACGATCTTCAAGATCTTCCAATACCGTTCGGCGGGCGAGCTGTGCACTGCGATGTTCACGAAGTTCCGCCAACGACTGCTGCGACTGGCTGCGCGCTGTGACCAACTGCTCACGACTGCGAATCAGACGATCTGCGTCATTTTCGACCTGCTGCAGGGCTTGCTGAACGTGAATCAATGACTCTTCAAGTGCTGGCAGATTCGCCTGCAGCACGGCCAGTTCTTCCGTCAACGCAGCCGACTGTTCTTCAAGGGCCTTTTGTCGCTGTTTGGCCGATTGATGCAACGCACGCAGATTACTGAGCGTCGATGTGGCTTCTGAATTCAGTCTTACCTGCTGCATGAGTTCATGCCGCGCGGCTTCAAGGTTGTCTCGCGATTCAGCCAACGAAAGTTGCAGCGCTGTCACCTGATCATCACCAGATATCTGTGCCGTTCGACGGCGTTCAAAAGCTGCTCGTTCGAGTTCCAGCACGGAATCGAGATGTGCGTCTTCTGCTTCCGCTTCTGCCACGCGATTCTTCATCAGGTTTTGCTGACGGATTAATCGCTGGAGATCAGACTTCAGTTCTTCCTCGCGTGACGCTTGATGGCGAACTGTAGAATCGAGACTCGCGATGCGGCTACGCAGATCACTGCGGCGACGTTCCACTTCACGCAACTGGTCATCGACTTCCGCCAATGCAGCGTCCGCTGAAATCACCTGAGATTCCGCTGCTGACTGTCGTTGTCGCAGATCCAGCAACGTGGCAGCAGATTCTTCCATTTGTCCCTGCAGCAGATCGCGATGAGTGGATGCGCGGCGGAAATCGTCGGCAGCAAGTCCGACCCACAATTGTTCAAGTTCGACCGACACAGTGCGATAACGTGAGGCCCGCTGTGCCTGAGTTCGCACAGTGCTGACCTGTGTCTCGACTTCGTCAACGAGGTCAGCAAGCCGCACGAGATTCTGTTCGACCCGCTCCAGACGTTTTAATGCTTCGGTCCGCTTCTGCTTGAAGCGACTGATGCCCGCCGCTTCTTCGAAAATCAAACGACGATTGGCAGCATTGGACTGCAGAATCTGATCAACGCGACCTTGTTCGATAATGCAGTAGGCCGCAGCACCAGCTCCAGTGCCAACGAACAATTCACGTACGTCTTTCAGGCGAGCGGTGTTGCGATTGATCAGATATTCGGAATCACCCGACTGCCAGATGCGGCGGCCGATCGAGACTTCGTCCTGATCCATCGGGATAAAACGCGTCGTGTTGTCGAAGGTCAGTGTGGCTTCGGCAAATTGTGAACCCGTACGGCTGGAGGAGCCGTTGAAGATCACGTCAGTCATGTCTTTTCCGCGAAGACTTTTGGCACTCTGGTCACCCAGAATCCACTTGATTGAGTCCACGACGTTGCTCTTTCCGCTACCATTCGGACCAACCACACCGGTAATCCCGGCTGGAAAGTCAAAACGAGTGCGGTCGGCGAAACTCTTGAATCCGAAGAGTTCGAGCGACTTGAGCATGACACCTGATCCTTGGTCTACTTCTTACCGAACGGATGTTTGATTCGCTCCGCCATCCGTGAGCCGAATCCTGACATGCCGCCCTTCATTGCCGACATATCTACTGACTCCGCTTCAAATTTCCCCGTTTCTGTTTCGGCCGGAGCCTTGCTTGTAGAAGAATCAGCCAGCTCGGCCGTCTTGTCTGACTTAGTTTCAGACGGTTCGTTCATTGCCTCAGCATCAAAGCTTTGAGATTTTTTTGGAACTCCGGATTTCTCTTCTTCTTTTGTATCCGGGCTGGAACTGTCTTCGGAAATCTTCTTGCCTTCAGATTTGCGAGCAGATGCATTCTTAGCGTCCTCTTTCGCATCCTGCTTTTGAACATCATCGAAACTCAGGTTTGACAGTTTTTCTTCGGTTTCGTTCTCGCGAAGTTCTTCTTCATCCAACTCGTCAAACAATTCCGGAACCTGACGCTTGTTGCCGATCAGTTTTCCGCTTTCGTCTTCAGACACGTCAGCATCCGATTTTCCTGTTTCCGTCAGATACATGCGACCAGCCTGCGGCATGCGATCGATGCCAAACTGTCCAACAAAATTGTGCTGTTGTTCTGCTTCAATCAAAAGCTGGACAATATCCGGATACGTTGCACCCAGATCTCCGCACGTGCGAATGACATCAACCAGACGATCGGAAACTCGCTGTCGTTTCGGTTCTTCGTTAAGTTTGTACATGATCACTTCAACTTCATGTTCGCCTGTGGCTCCGATAACTTTGAAATTCTGTCCGGCGTTCAACATGGCAGGAAGTCTCAAACGCTGGTCCGCACCGAAGACAACGACTTCTGGCGAACGACGACGGGTGACGTGCACCATCGGTTCGCTGGTGACGTCAATCACATG
>JAYVNW010000051.1:0-3886 GCA_043758225.1 Candidatus Kuenenia sp.
CATCTAATGCAACATGGTCCGACGCAGCAGCGGTGAGATCAATCAATCCTGTGACGGAGCAATTTGTAAACAACACGTGAGCTCGCCACACATCGCGGAGCACAGGTTGCAAGCGGAAAGTCATGGTGGCGACCTCCGCCAACTCGCGACGCAGCCACGGCAACCATCCTTGCAGGGAGTCGCAGACTCGAATTGCAAGGCTGCGATACCGGTTGTCAGGATCGTTGCTGAGTCTCTGACGCAGAGTCCCCAGCATTTCTCCACTCAGGTCGTTGGCAATACTCAGTCTTCGCTGAGCTGCAGGAGACCGTCGTTGCGCTTTGCAGAACCACTCACTCGAGCTCACAGCATCAATGGATTCGGCGGCCAGTCGGTGAAACTGATCCAGCGCCACAAGTGCTGCGGATAAATGCATTGGCGTCATTTCTTGTCCGGTTATGCACTTGCCCGGCATCCATTGCTCGATCTGCCAGACGTCTTCGCAGTATTTGAGCAACGACTCGGGAGGACTCGGCGGCGCATTGATCGCCAGCATTGGGACCGCGATCGTGCTACATCCGCGTCGCGACATCTCACGCAGCAAATTATGAAGTTCACTCAATCGTGACGATGGCAAAGCGATCAATTCGGGAGTTCGGCGAACTGCCAACTTACGGCCGTCGTCAGTCGTCGCTCGAAACACCGCCGCGCCGCTGAAGCCACCGCTGACGACTGTCGCATCGCGAATCGACACGTCGAATGCGCGTTGTACAAAATGTGGAAGAGTTGGTTCCGGAAACAGCATCGGACTACGAACTCTCCTCTACACCAACAAGCGTCGAAGTTTCAGTCGCAGAAACCACGGGAAGCAGCGAAAATTGATTCAGCCTTTTCAAGACTTCTGTCATCTGATCCTCTGCTCCCGTGCCGGGTGTCTGAGTCGCAAATATCTCAGTGGTGCCTCCGCGCACAGCAGCCACTGGAACGCCATCGATAAACGCCACGCGGTTGCTAGCGGTTCGAGGAACACGGTCATGCTTCGTCAGCACGCCGACAAGGTTAAGTGGATCAGCAGCGTTGATGACAACCAATTCGTGTTGGAGCATTTGCGGGATCTCGTCACGAATCTGGCGTAGCTTCTGCACGGTGTCGGTCAACGCGAACTGTTCGCCAGCGACGCCTGTAATGAATCGACCTCCTCGGATTTCGCCGCGTGCTTCCAGTCGCCGAAAGACCTGCAGTAACTCAAACCACGCAGGTGCTCCGTCTTCGTTCTGTAACAAATCCCGGAAGACGATGCCCCAACGACGAAGTAACTGCCAAGCCCATTCCATGTTGATTTCGCTTGAGGCGATGGAAGGCGACACCGCTTCCGTGTCGTCCGTAACCTTCTCCCGCCGCCCAATTGACCAGCGGCCGACAGGAGAGCGAATGACGCGAATCCTCTCCGCGCGGCCGCGAGTGGATCGACGCGATGAGGCTTGCTTTTCAGCGACCAGATTTCGCAATCCTGAAAATCCGTCCGCCGTAATTAAACCCCGCGCGACCAATTCGCCCAGAGCGTCGTTGAGATGATCGTTCAGCATTCGCGTCTCCGCCTGCAGATCCGTGCCAAACATCGCACCGCGCGACGTCAGGATTTCCAGAAGCTGCGTGGCAGGACTGCTGAGTCCCTCGAACTCAGGATTCGGCGCGCGATCTGCCAGCCATCGCAGATCTTCCCGAAGATAAATCGACATCGGCGCGATTCGGGTCAGACTGGCCATTGGACGCGACTTTTCCGGATTTCGCGGCGGCGGAAACAAGCGCACCCAGCCGACTTCGCCGGTCAGACACAGCTCATCCAACCATTCGGTTCGGTAGCTGGAAATTCGCAGCGGCAGGATGTCGCGTTCCCATGCCACGGAAGGAATATCCAGTCCCTGAAGTTGGCCGATCGCTTCGAACAGACCGTTCATTCCTTCGCGACGATGAGATTCCACGACTCCGTGGTGACGAAACAGAAATCGCATGAAGACATCGACCGAGACCGGTTCGATCTGCCGCCGCAAGCCATCCATCGTCAGCCGATGAATGCGTGCCAACAGTCGTCGATGACACCATTCGATCGGCGTTTCCTGTAGGTCCAGTCTGCCGGAATGGACTTCGCGGCTTGCCGCGACCTGCGATCTATTGTTGTCGCTTTCAGAATAACAGGGCGACGCTTCCTGGACGTTCGCTGCCGTGTGGTCCGAGCTTTGCCCGAAAGTCCTTTCCGGCAGAAAGGACCTACTTGTAAACCGCCCGCGCAGCACAACACCGTCGCCTTCCAATGATTCCAGCGCAGCGTCGGCTTGACTGATGGTAATCCCGATCCGTCGTGCGGCTTCCTCGGTCGTCACTGGTCCACAGATTTCCAATAGACCGCGAACCGTCGCCACGCGGGCTTCGGTGTTTTCCCATTCAGACTTCACACCCAACGGCACATCAACTGCCGGTGCCAACATGGAATCAGGAAACGCCGCTAAAACTGCCCGAACACGCTCAGTCGCCGCCCACGCCTGCACGGACTCCGGCGTCTCCTCGATGGCCAGTCTCGCCGAATACGTCACCAGCGTCGCGCGACCTGTCTTCACGAGTTCAGCATACTCAGTCAACCATTCGCGGCCTTCGTGAATCGGCAACACAATCCGACTCAACAATGTCTCGTGCAATTCATCCGCGTTCCGCACCAGCGGCTGAGCCTCCGCGACCACCTGCGCGATTGCGGCTTCATCCAATCTTCCGAGATCTCGCACATCATCGATCGACAGAGATCGTCGTGTCGCCACAGCGCGGGCTCGACGTTCGGCCGCTTCGCCTCCATCCAGAAATGCGTATTGATTTGCGTTCAACAGTTCATAACTGAATGGCGATGGTTCGCGCGTATCACGGGCGAGGAATTCGATTTCCCCACGTTCAACGGCGCGAAACAATTCCTTTAACGCCTCCATGTCGTGTGCTTCGTGCAGACAGTCGTTCATTGTTTGCTGCACAAGTGGATCGTCGGGAAGTTCGATATCTCCAACCACGTTTTCCTGGCAGCCTGTCAGCTTTGGAAACACGGCCGTCAGTAGATCTTCGCTGCGAAATCGCTGCAACGCAGGTGGGACTTTCTTGCCATTGCGACTACGCGAAATCTGCAGCGCGCGAGTGGCATTCCAGCGCCAGCGGTTCAGAAAAATGGGGACGACCAGAACCGCTTGCTCAAACATCGCCTGAACATTGTTGGCGTTGAGCATCGGAAACATGCTCTCCAGCGGAAAGCTGTGCTGCGGTCCCAGCGAGAGCACGATTCCGTCATCATCAGCGTTTGCCTGCAACTCAAAATCGAACGATCGGCAAAATCGCTTCCGCATCGCCAGACCCCAGGCGCGCGTGATGCGAGTCCCAAATGGCGCATGAATTACAAGCTGCATGCCTCCGCTCTCATCGAAGAATCGTTCAAAGACGACTCGACGACAAGTAGGCAACAAACCAATCGCGGCCTTCTGTGCGGCCGCATACGTCACAGCCTGCCGCGCGGCGTCCGCATTTACACTTGATTCCTCGATCAGCCATTTCTGCGCGGCCTCAAGATCGACAACGCGGCGTTCCAATTCTTCACGCAGATCCGAAACCGCTTCGGAGAGTTCCACTGTTCTCCCCGGCGCTTCGCCTTGCCAAAACGGAATCGACGGCGGCGCACCACCTGCGTCGGAGACAAACAAGTCGCCGCCACGAAGATAGCGAACTCGCCACGAGGTATTTCCAAGGACGAAGATATCACCGGCAGCGGTTTCTGATCCAAAATGCTCATCGACGGTACCAACGGTGACGTGGTCTTCTTCGGTGATCACGCGGATCGAAAACACTTCCGGAATCGCACCCGCATTCGAAATCGCCGTCA
>JAYVNW010000052.1:0-3686 GCA_043758225.1 Candidatus Kuenenia sp.
ACACAAACAGCGACACTGCGGCGAAGAAACGTGGGTAGCCAGGATCGTGGCTCATGTAACCTGAACCAAACATCGAAACTAAAAGGCTCACGCCAGTTACCATGGTCAGCATAATGGCAGTGATCGCATCAGCCCGAAGTTCAATATTGGCATGCAGCGAACCGACAGAGAACCATTCATAACCCGTCGCGATTATCTGTGGGCTCACAGTAGTATGTACAGCGGCCTCAGCACCTTCCGTGGGAGTCTTCGCATGTTCAACAGATGGCAGAATTTTCAGCAGCAGAATCAATGAGCAGACAAACGATACGGCAATCGCTGACCAACACGGAAGGTGACTCTTATAACGCAGTAGCTTTGGCCCCAACAACGCGGTGATGATCGCGGAGATCAGCGGAGCCGCCGGAATCAGCCACAGGATAATTTGTTGGACGTCTTCAGACATATTAGACAACTCAAACCATTACGGTTGAATGAAAAGTAATATTGTATGACGGGACTCCAGTCCCGTCCTGATCCGAAACAGTCTGGATGGGTCTGGAGACCCGTCCCGTGAAATTGCTCGCCAATTTCTCTAACCCAGTTCTATGTTCGATTCGATGTCGTCACGCCAGCTGATGCCGTTGTACGGGGTGGATCTTTCGGAGCAATACCAGCTGGCGTGAGCTTCGGAATATCTTCGTAAGATGACGTTGGTTCATCGCTCAATGTGCGAATCTCAAGCTTTGGTCCTTCGATGTCAGTCTCACGAAGTTCTGACCACAGCTGAATATCCAGTGAATGCGATTTGCGATACAGTGAGAGGACCAGCGACAACGCCAATCCCGCTTCGCATGCCGCAACAGTAAGCGTGAAAATTGTAAACGCCTGGCCCTCATTCGTTTGGTGCATGCGACCAAACGTGACCAGAGTAAGTGACACGCCATGCAGCATCAATTCCGCCGACAATACCATCAGAATCAGGTTGCGACGTGTCAGGAAGCCGATTGCACCCAACACAAACAAACCGGCACCGACCAGCAGAAATCGTTGTTCTTCGGGGTTCATAGAGCACCCTGCTCTCTACGCGGAGCGATGGCAATAGCGCCAATGCTGGCGACAAGCAGCAGAGTGCCCGCAAGTTCGACCGCAAATAAATAATCACCAAACAGTGACTTTCCAAGGCCTTTCATGTTGCCAACAGGATGGTCCGCATCGGCTTTGCTCATCAAATTTCCTGGCAAAACAGGAACAGCGGCAGGAGCTTTGTTTGGCATCGTCAACGACATTGTCATTCCATTCGAAGCCGATTCATTTTCACTCGCCGCCGCGGCTATGACCGGCCGTGCAACATCGATCTTTTCGGACAACAACGTCACCGACAAAGCTCCCAACAGAACGAATGCGGAGAGGGTTGCCAGCAAGGGCTGGCTCGACTTCTGATCATAACCCGCCGCTCCGCTTTGCTGAGCCAACATGATGACGAACAGGAAGGTCACAATCACAGCACCGGCGTAGACTATAATTGTTGCCGCCGCCAAAAACGGAGCGTGTTGCAACAGAAACAGTCCACAAGTACTTAACGTCGCCAGGGCAAACCACAACGCGGCATACACCGGGTTGCGAGCCGTAATCATCAGCACGCCGCTCATCAAAGCCCCGATGCCGAAGGTCCAGAACATGACGTCATCCGCCAGTGCAGAATTGGCTTTCCCACACGACAGACAAAACGTCACAATGCCGACAGTCGTGATCGTAACACCGATCATGTGAGGCCGCGGCTTCATTGCATTCTTACCAGGCATCAGCCACAGAATGCCAATCATCCACAGCACAAGTCCAACGATTGTCATTGGATGCTGTTGAATCCAACCCATCATGAGTGTGCTCCCAGATTACCTTTGATGACGCCAGCGGTCACATTCTTTGCTGATCGATCAGAATCCGGAACGACCGTCGCCGGGCCCAAAGTCGGCAACGACGCAAACTCAGCTGCTGGCCCCAGGATTCCGCGCTTCGTCCGCACCGGATCGCGAGGATTGTCTTTAGTCTTGTCGTACACGCTCAGCAATTTCTCTTTGTCGAACAGCAACGCATCGCGAGTTTCGCCGGTCAGGTCGTAAATATGAGTCAGTTCGATCGCATCGACCGGACACGCTTCTTCGCACATGCCGCAGTAGATGCAACGCAACTCGTCCAGCACGAAAGACTTCGGAAACTTGTCTCGATCCGGCCATTCCGGCGGTGCAGCCTGCGCTTCGATTGAAATACAGTTTGCCGGACAGGCCGTCGCGCACATCATGCAGGCCACACATTTGACTCGATCTTTTTCGTCGCGATTCAAACGATGGACTCCGCGATAATGCAGCGGAAGATCGGGTTTGACTTCCGGATATTGCTGCGTCACGGTCTTGCGTTCGGTTACGTGCTTCAGAGTCGTCTTCAGACCCTTCAAGATCGCCGGCACGAACGTGGATTCCCAGAAGCCCATTTCCGGCTCCTCGACCCACGCGATAGTTTTCTTCGGTTTTGTTTTTGTTTCAGTCATATGGAAGTTTTCAGTGATCTATGACCAGTTTCCAAAATCTCAAATCTCGAATTAGTGATGCACACCATGTCCATGAGCCACTGCCGTCGCAACAACCTTTTTCCGTTTCACATACCCCGGCCGTGCAGCCAGTTCCGCCTCTCGCAACTTGGCGCTGATTGTGCCCCAGGCGGCGAATAACGCCATCGACCCAACCAGCAGCCACCACTGGCTGAATTCGAAATGTTTGCAGAACATCACAATCACCAGATTAGCCAGTGACAGCGGAATCATCACCTTCCATGCCAGTTCCATCAACTGATCAAAGCGAAAGCGAGGAATCGTCCAGCGAAGCATGATCATTACACAGATAAAAAAGAACGCCTTGCCGCAAAGAATCAGCAGCTTCACAAGCCACAAACCCGGATAGGCACTCGCCGCTTCCGCAATGAACGGGAAGCTCCATCCACCCAAAAACAGGATCGACGTCAGGAAACTGATCGTGATCATGTGCGTGTATTCACCCAGGAAAAACAACGCCCACTTCAAAGCGCTGTATTCCGTGTGCCAGCCACCAATGAGTTCCTGTTCGCATTCTGCCAGGTCGAACGGCAGTCGATTTGCTTCGGCCAGCGATGCCGTAAAGAACATCAATGCGGCCAAAGGCTGAAACCAGATATTCCAGCTCATCAATCCACCATCGGTCTGAATCTGCATGATCTTTTCGAGATTCAGCGTGCCTGACAGCAACGCGATCCCAAGCACCGACATCCCCAGCGGAATTTCATAACTCACGACCTGAGCGCTCGCTCGCATCGCTCCCAATGCACTGTACTTGTTGTTCGAAGCCCAGCCACCAAGCACGACGCCGTAAACACCAAGGCTGCCAATGGCGAAGATGAAAATCAATCCAATGTCGATGTTCGGCGCGATGATGAAGCGAATAAAGGACGGCACGGTCGGATCGTTCACCGGTCCAAACGGCACGACAGCAAACGCCAGCAACGCCGTGAACACAGACATCGCCGGAGCAATGAGGAACAACACCTTGTCCACATGCGGCGGAATCACTTCTTCCTTAAGCAGCAACTTAATGCCATCTGCCACAGGCTGAAATAAACCCATCGGTCCGACGCGGTTTGGCCCGATGCGGTCTTGCATCCATGCTGACAGCTTACGT
>JAYVNW010000053.1:0-2714 GCA_043758225.1 Candidatus Kuenenia sp.
AAAGACGAGACCGGGTCGATCCAAATCTGGGACATCGGATCATTGACGTTGAGAGCCGCCATCGAACAAAAAAATCAGGCAAGTCTCGTTATCTCGCCCGACAGTTCGCTGTTGGCGACAGTTGTCGGCAATCGTCTGGTGACGCTCTGGGATCTCAGCACGGGGAGCGAGCGAGTCGTTCTTCGAGGACATTTGGACCGCGTCTCAGCGATTGCCTTCTCTCCCGATAACAAGCGCGTCGCAACGTGTAGCGAAGACAAGACCGTCAGAGTGTGGGATGTCTTCACTGGTCAGGAACTGCTAATGCTTGTGATGCCTCGCGATCAAACTGGCATATTTGGAGTACTGGCGTTTTCGCCAAATGGTTTGCTGCTGACGGCTGCCGACGGGCAAGGCAAGAACGTACTTCTTTGGCGTGCTGATTTGGGTCTCGAATGACCAGAAGGCAACAAAATATCAAGTCAAATACGAGTTCAGGACTCACCAACGCACAACCACCATGCGAAACGCAATCGGTTCCACTTGAGTTATCAATCGAGCGTAGTTCGTAAGTTGGGGCATTGTCCGCTCCGCTGGCTTGGCAGACCAAGAATCCATTTGCTTTAAATGTTTGTTTCACTCAATGCCGATCCACTCAGCGTTCAACGGAATGTCATGATTCACGCTGCGCTGGAATCTCCAATACAAAGGCTGCATGTGGGCAATAGTGTTCCGCGACGTGCATACCAGAGAATTGTTTAAATTATCGGCGAAGAATGGAAGCAGGATGATTCATTGAATTCGATCCTTCGGACGGGGAGAAACGGTGAATCATCACCTCCGTCAGGCGCACTTTCGATAAAGCACCAAAGTCCTCAGCAAACAACGGAGTAATCAGCAACTATCGAATGGCGATCCTTCTCGCCGCGCGTTCAGCGTCTTGTTCTTTTCGCACAAAATAAAGTTCCGTCGTGCGAACATCTGAGTGGCCAGCAAGTTCACGGGCTTCATGAAGTTGGGCTCCATTCTGGATGGAGTTACTTAATGCTGTTTTTCTGAGACTGTGGACGCCGATGCCTCGGCCGCCGAGGCGTTCCGGCGGAATCCCGGCTACGCGACAATATTTTTTTACGATCCGCCATACCGTTCCTCTGCACAGCGGATGTGACAGCAGCGAATGACCGTCAGGAGCGAATCGGCGGAAGAGCGGACCTTCGCGGTCATCGGCGATGCCTGCGGTTTCCATGTAGGTGAGAACCGAATGCGCGGCTTCCAGCAGAATCTTTCGCTGTTTCTTGCCACGTTTCTCAGTGACGTTCAAAAACCACTCAGTCTCATCGAATTCCAGATGCCCGACCTTCGCCCGAGTCACCGCCGAGACTCGGCAGGCTGTTATGAATAAGGTGTGGAGCATCGCTCAGTCGCGAAGCCCACGCAATGTTGACGTGTCTGGTGCATGAAGCAGTGCGACAGCTTGCTTCTCGGTAAGTGCGGGCGTCGTGTTCTTCTGCACCTGTGGCGACTCGACGGCAGCGATATCCTGAGCGACCCCCCACAAGATCAGTCTCTTTACCACGAACTGTCGGTACATGCCTCGCAGCACGGAAAGTTTCCGGGCGATGGTTGCACCAGCAAGACCGGCGTCTCGGAGTGCGGCTTTGTAGAGTCGCAAATGATCAGCCTTCACTTCGAGTGGCTGAATTCCGGACACCTGCTTGACGCTTTCATCGCATTATTATGCAGGGCATGTTTCAGATCCCGTCAATATTCAGGTGTCAACTCTGAGCCGCAGGCTCAATACTCTTCTGGCAGCAATGCTGTCGTTGCGGCTCGTTCGCCGTTGTCATCCGCAGCTTCGGTGATAATCCAGAGTTTGACACCGGTCTTGTCCAAAATATAGGCCGACAGGATTCGAGATCCGTCGTGCAAAGCCTCGTCATTCAATTTCTTGTCTTCTTCAGACAAATCGCCCCAATCTTTGGCGATGTGTCGTTCCACCAGATCGGTGATCTCGACATTTGCTTCCTGCAACGCCTCGAGTGCTGCCGGAGTGGCCAGGAGTTTGCCGATAGGAAAATCTGGTTTACTGATCTTGATCATGGGATGTTCCGACAGTTTGTCGGCATGGGAAGCAGTTGCTGCACCGCTCCGAAAGTCTACCCTTCAAAGGCATTCCTTGGTCGCTAAGCACGCGTACCTTACTGGTTCGTGGGCTCCAGACGAAGACGTTGGAATCCCAAGACAACAGAAAATGAGAAGAAAAAAACGCCGAAATATCGATAAGAACGACGCCTACCGCTCCATTCGTCCACACCCCATAGCATAATGCCTGCCGCTGATCACATGAACGAAAAGTTCTCACGCGCACTTCAGTGTTCTTCATGGTGCATCGGCCGAAACAACTGTATCCTGCTGCCGTTGTGCGGGAGAGAATCTTGTTGTCGCGTAGAAGTAATTCTGGAGTCAGTTTGTGACACCGATTGAAGCTGCAAGGGCTATTGAAGATGAGCTTCACGCCGTCAGCGGTAAGCCTGTCCTTTTACACAAAGATCCGACCGTTTCCGGTTATGCGTCTATCAGGATTGCATCACACGACAGCCCCGCGCACTTGCTGCGGTACAAGCCAGAACTGGAAGCGGAGCTTCCTTATTTGTCCGCTTTCCAATGTGGCCTGGCGTTGCGGGTCGCTCAGGCGGAGCCAGCGAACCGATTTGATCTGACATTGACCCCAGCCA
>JAYVNW010000054.1:0-1568 GCA_043758225.1 Candidatus Kuenenia sp.
TCGGTGGAATAACTCAGTGAAATGAACGCAAACAAGTTCCCTGGTGACGGCATTTGCAGTGAGTGTCGCGGTCGCTAGGATTTAACGAATTCGCCAACGAAGCGGTACAAGATTTTAAAAACATCAGTCAAGTCGCGTGCAAGTTTTAAATCGCACGACAGACGGAAATCCAGAAGAAAGCTGACGATCGTGAAAGAACGAGTTCGAAGCCTGCAAATGAAAGCTCGCCAGCAAATACGACGCCTGGGAGAATTTCGAGGCATCAAGCGTCAGTCTTTCGGAACCTATCAGAAATCCGTTCGGCGTCTTTACGACGGTCGCCGCGGATCAGTGCTGAAATTCAGCAGCATTCTTTCTCTGCACGAACCGTTGATGGGAAAACTATTCCACTCCGGAAGGTTCGATGCCCGACGATTCGACCGAATTCTGGACGTAGGATCTGGTGCAGGACAAATCATGCGCCACTTGCTGGCAACAAGTCGACCAGATACAGAAGTTGTTGGCTTTGACCTTTCCTGGGAAATGCTCAAACGCGCTCGCGAACGCCTGCAATCCGACCGGCCGGTTTTCGTCGCGGCAGATATGCGTGCCCTGCCCTTCCGTGATAACTCATTCGACTGCGTGACGTGTGGCTATGTACTCGAGTATCTTCCTGATCCCCGTGACGGCCTGCGCGAGTTTGCACGTGTGCTCAAGCCGGGTGGAATCATTCTACTGCTGGCAACCGAAGACTCATTTTCCGGTTTGCTGACAAGCCATACGTGGAAGTGTCGTACTTTCAACCGTGAAGAACTGAAAGTAGCGGCTGAAGACGTTGGTCTGAAATGGGGACTGGTTCATTGGTTTACTCGATTCCACCAAGTACTGAAACTGGGTGGCATTTTGGTAGAACTCGAGAAGCGAAAGTAGAAATTCCATGCCGTGTAGGAATTTCGCCGCACGGCGAATCAAGTGTGCGTGCATTCGCGCAACGGCGACATGATTTGCACCAATCAACCTGAGTTTGGTCGCAAGTCGCAACAATTTGCGAAGTCCTTTCCGGCCGACAAGACCGACCTAAACAAACGGTGTATGCTTTAATCCGACTACTTCCGGCGTCGAATCCACCTGATCGGCAACGTGATCGCCATAAGAATCGCCACAACGATTCCTGTAACGCCAACGCCCCGTAGTATCGTCGATCCTTCTGTGCCGCGTTCTGCCAGAATCAAGACGGATGATCCCACCATTAGACCGGCAATCACTAAACCCACAGCAATTGTGCCACTGGCGTGTTCGAGCGTGTCGTCGTTCAAACGCTCCAGACCCTGGTGTCGCAAATTGACGCTAAACTCACGACGCCGCAGTTGATCAAGGACGTCGCGCAGTTCGTCTGGCAAATCCTCCATCAACGACAGATATCGATGAGCGCTCGTCAGCACACGATCACGTGCTGCCGTGAAGCCGTATCGATCGCGCATCAACTTCTCCAGTTGCGGGCGGGCGTGCGTCACAAGATCAAAACTCGGATCGATCTCCCTTGCGGCTCCCTGAATTGTGGACAGTGCCTTGATCAGGAATACCAAATC
>JAYVNW010000055.1:0-2803 GCA_043758225.1 Candidatus Kuenenia sp.
ATGAAACTGAGGACGGTTCGAACTCGCAAACTTGACACGAAAACCTGGAGGCAGTTTTATGCGTGAACGCCACTTCCGGACAGATGGAAATGTCAACGAACTGCGACTTTCCGACGCCTGTGAACTCCATGAAAACCAGGAAAATGCCAGTTTTCAAAACTCTCCCCGCATTTTGAGGCCATTTTCCGTACAGGATGACGCTGCAAGTTCTGTTGATCGATTTCTCAGCAACTTTTGGCAAGTTCCACTGCCGCAATGGCATTCAGTGACAGTTAAGCCGCTTTCGCGGGGAATTCTCTACGACCTCAATCTGTTCCATCTGTGGCCGTTTCCATTAATGCCGAAACTCTTAAAAACTGTCCAAGTCAGAAGTCTGATTTATATGCCGTTGGTGTGCACTGTTTTGTGCCTGGTATGTCTCGGCGGCAGCGCTTTGGCTGCGACGCAGTCGGAGTCTGCTGTCGAAACGACAACAAACGGTGGGGTTACCGTGTCTCGGTTGCGTTTGGGGCTTGGTGGCTTCGGGCGAGTCGGATGCTGGATTCCGATTCACATTGAAGCGACTGGGTTTGCGAGTGGAGCCAACGTTCAGGTTTTGGTCATTGCGAGCGATGCGCGCGGTGATCAATGTGAAGACACCGTTTCGAACGTGAACGCCGACACATCCGGCAGCATTTCAGCTTCGTCCGTCTTTATGACTGGACGGCTTGACAGTGCTGTCACGATTCGTCTGTCGGACAAAGAAGGAAGCGTGTCCTGGGAACACGTCGTTCGTTGTCGGAGTGTCGATGATTTTTCAATCTCCACAGCACCCTCAAAGGCTGATTACATACAGGCAGAACTGAAGTTGCTGCGGTACGGTCCGATCACATTTGTCACGATTGGCGTACCTGATGCATTGGCGACGCTGGCAAATGAACTTGCTGAAGGCAAATCGACCAGTGATTCGCTTGTTGTAATGTCGGTTGAATCGATTAGTGATTTGCCGTCGATACGCCGCGGTCTGGATTCCGTCGATTTTCTGTACCTCGTGGATGGCTTCAATCTTTCTGAACAACAACGGCAGGCGGTTGAAGAATGGGTGACAACGGGCGGTCACCTGATTGTCAGTTGCGGAGGTAAACTTCCTCAGTTGCTTGAATCGTCAGTTGGCAACTGGCTTCAGCCCATGTTTCAGATTGAACCCGCTCCAATGTTCAGTCAGGATCTTTCCGGCCTGCAGAATTTTGTGGCTGGTTCCAGCCAGTTGCAGACATACCGCAAGTCAGTCCCCGTCATGAAATTGAGATCAAATCAGGCATGGTCCGTCGTCGATTCAATCAACGGGCCTCTGATGCAACGCGTCAGCTACGGTGCTGGCATGATTAGTGTGGTGGCTGTGGATCTCAATCAGAAACCGGTCGATCAGTGGTTGTCGTTGCCACAGCTTTATGAAATGCTGATTTTCGGCTATCAGCTTGATACATCCGCAAGTCAGATGTCTCGAACCGGGCGTATTTCAAGTTCAGGTGTTTCTGATCTGGCGACACAGTTGGCAACCGTTTCAGATGCAGTACCGTCAGCGAATCGCTGGTCGACATGGAGCATAATGCTGCTGATGGTCGTTTTCCTTTTGGTTATTGGCCCGCTGGACTATCTGTTTGTCGTTCGAATCGTGAAGAAACCACATTTGACATGGCTCACTTTTCCTGCACTGATCATCGCTTCCTGCCTGCTGGCAGTTTCATGGGTTGGGCCCAGAGAAGTTCCGTTCGTTGTTCGCCAAACGCACCTGGTGGATGTTGCTCAGCCAGCCGCAAGACAGACGGTGCACGTTCGATCGTGGAACAGCATTTCAGCCTCAGATTCGGGCAATATTTCGGTGGGTGCAGGGCTGTCACCGATTGCTGCCACGGAAAAGACTGCAGCACTGACTGGCACAAAAATGTCAGTATCGTGGCATGGTCGTCCCGAAGATGTTTACGGTGGATTGTATCGAGAAGGCGGCGTGACGCTGGGACGTCAAATGAGCCACTGCAGCGATGGATTCGACGGACAAGAGGCTGGCTTTTCATCAGTACCTATGCTCTCTGACGGGTCACAGGCATTTCTGGCAGAAGCATTGGTTAACGCTTCGGCCTCTATGCTGGTTGAGTCGCACTTGCGAGTTCCTTCAAGTGGTTTGCTGGAAGGGGAATTCACGCATCATTTTGCATCGCCGATCAAAAATTGGTCGGTTGTGTTCAGAAATCGCGTTTACAGGCCGGCACCGAAAGTCGATCCGGACAATCTATCGATTGAGCCCGGAAAACCGTGGTCACGCGAAAACTATTCTGTGTCTGTCTCGGATCTGCGCGAATTTTTGAAGGGGGTGCGAGCAACACAACCGGAAGCAAAGCCTTCAAAATCATCAGCGACAAAGCAAGTGCAGATCAAGGCGTTTTACGACACACAAGGCACAAACCCACTCGATATTCTGACGATGGTGTCGCTGTTCAAGGTTCCCGGCGGTGAAACGTTTGTGAAGCTACAGAACAACGCTATGCGTCATGACGATCTCAGTGATGGAATTCACCTGAATACTGTTCTTGTTGTGGGGACGCTTGATACTCAAGTCACGAAAATTATCGTCAATGGAAACACGGTGACTCCCGTTCAGTCACAGACAATTGTTCGGCTCTTGCTGCCTGTGGTACGCAGTGGCGAAGAGTCCAAAATGGCAGATCCGGTCGCAGTTGTAAGTGCTCAATAATATCCTGAATTGAAACCTAGTTATGATCGAAACACGAAATCTTACAAAACGCTACGGCAATCTGATCGCTGC
>JAYVNW010000056.1:0-1649 GCA_043758225.1 Candidatus Kuenenia sp.
CTTTTTACAATCCAGTCGCCTGTGACTCGTCCAACGACCAGCCTCAGGCGATTTTTTTTGTCGTCAAAACACCCCCCCATTTAAAGAACTTCACAATGGCAGATCGGTTACTCGAAGGTAAAGTTGCACTTGTCACAGGAGCTGGACGCGGTCTGGGCCGAGCTTTCGCGGAGCATCTCGCATCACTCGGATGTAAAATCGGAATTCATGGAATGCGTGAACACGGGCCCGCCGAATACGGCGAAGGTACGACACTCACCGCGACAGCCGAAGAAATATCCAAGGCTCATGCAGTCCAGACGTGCCGCGTGCTGGGAGATCTGACAAACGCCGATCAAGTCAAAGCAGTCGTGGGCGATGTCTGTGCCACCTTCGGTCCGATTGACATCCTTGTCCATAACGCCGGTGGCGACATTGGTGCCGTCGGAGGCAAACCGAATCCAAACGACGCAGTGAATATCAAACTGGAAGACATTCGTGCGGTCCTCGACCGTAACCTCTTGAGCACTATTTTGATTTGCCAGGAAACCGCCCGCATCATGATGCCACGCAAGTCTGGCAGAATTCTGACGCTGAGTTCCATCTCAGCCTTCAAGGGTATTCCAAACAGTTCGATCTACGCCACAGCGAAAGCTGGCGTCGTTGAATACACCCGGTGTCTTGCCGAACAATTGCGTACACATAACATCAACGTCAACACGCTGGCTCCCGGCGATACTCGCACTGGTCGTTTCATTGGCACTCGCCAGGTTGACGAAGCACGCATGGCAACTGAAGGAACGCTGGACCGCATCGGCATGGTTGATGAAGTTACGCGCGTTGTTGAATTCTTCGCTGGACCTCTTGGTGCATTTGTCACTGGCCAGGTCCTGCGCGTCGATGGCGGCAGCCAGATCTGGCCCGCGTAGCACCTGCGAGCGGGGCGGCGTCAGCCCACCGGTACAATGACGTCGAAATGCTTCGCCACGAACCGTTGACCGCTCCACCTTGCATCACAGCACAAAAGCCTGTTGACAGCAAGTCGGACAAAAATGTCCAACGTACGTATACAGTTACTTCACCACAAAATTCACCATTCGCCCCGGTACGGCGACGACCTTCACGACCGTCCTGCCATCGAGATTCTTCTGCACAATTTCGTCCGCTCGGGCTGCCGCTTCCAAAGCTACCGAATCTGAATTCGCAGGCACGACAATCTTTGATCGCACTTTACCGTTGAATTGAACAGGCACCTCAACCGTGTCTTCCACCAGCAAAGCAGGATCGTAGGTAGGCCACGGTTCGTAGGACAACGTGCTGGAATGTCCCAGTGCATTCCATAGTTCTTCAGCGATGTGGGGAGCAAATGGGTTCAGCAGCAATATAAACTTCTCCAATACAGATTTGCTGCGAGTTTCCTGGCCGGACATGAAGTTTGTGAACTCCATCATGCGGCTGATTGCCGTGTTGAACGACAGTCGATCGATGTCATCTGTTACGATCTTGATTGTCTTGTGAAGAATTCGCAGTTGATCTGCCGCCGGTGCACTATCAACGACTGTAGGCAGCAGAACAACATCCTCCGCGCGATCATCGATCATCATTCTCCAGACGCGGCCGAGGAATCGATAAACGCCTTCAACGCCCGACATCTGCCACGGCTTGGTTTG
>JAYVNW010000057.1:0-2200 GCA_043758225.1 Candidatus Kuenenia sp.
GCGAATCCAGTTTCGTGTCGCCTTGAGCTATCGCTCGACGATGTCCCTGTCGATGTGATTCCGCTGAATCTGAAACCGGAAGAATTCTGGAGCCGCTCGATTGAAAAGACATCACTCGCAGGCGGACGATTGCAGGGACTGTTGACGCAGATTCAGCCGGGCGAAAAGGAAAATCGCAAGGTGGGACAAGATCGCGAAGCGATCGCTGGCGTACCGAGTGCGGATTCCCCGGACGCGGCGGGCCTGCGCGGCTTGTCAGCCGCTGGTGCCACTCTGCTGACGAGCCTGAATCACCTCGGCACTGATGATTCTGCATGGGCCCTTTTGCCTGACCGGAAGACGCAGCGCGTGCTGATCGTGACTCACGGGAACTGGTTCCTGCAGAAAGTCTTCGAAGCCAATCCGCTCGTCGAAGTCACGGTCCGCAATGAACTTCCGCAAGAATGGCCGGCAGATTCCATCATCGTGCTTCACGGCAACGTGCCGCCGGTCCTGCCACCGGGTAATGTGTTTGTCGTCGATCCGATCGGAAGTTGTGACCAGTGGCAACAAGGCGATCCGATGGAAAACCCGATCGTCACGGAACAGGATAAAACCTCGCCGCTGATGAATCATATTCGTCTGGATAACGTGATGATGCCAGAGGCGAAGCAGTTGCAGTTCACAACACCTCCGCATTCACTCGCAAAAACGTTGTCGGGTGAATTCGTGTATGCGGAAGTCAAGCGGCCAAACGGAAAATGCCTGGTGCTCAGTGTCAATCTGGATCGCGGAGATTTGGCGTTTCGCACTGCGTTTCCGATTATGGTCGCAAACTCGCTCGGCTGGTTTTCCGGATCCACCGGTGAACTCCAGCCGTCGTTGTCCACTGGTGCTGTAACGACGCTTGCATTTGAAGACAGAGCAGCTGTCGGTGATGATTTTGAACTCGCCGCGCCTGACGGGACGACAACATTCGTGGTCGTCACCACAGCCGGTGTTGCGACGCTGACGCCTCCAGCGGCGACGCCGGAAACTAACTATTCTTCGTTACTTTCAGCAACGATTGGTCCGCTGAATGAAGTCGGAGTCTGGTCAGTCAAACAACGTGTGAAAGGCGCTGAAGGCAAAATGGACCCTGCCACTAAAGTCTGTGCAGAAGTTGCCGTGAACCTTGCGAACGTTCGCGAAACTGATCTGCGGCCGTTGAAGGAACTTGTCGAATCCCCTCAGACGCAAGTGACAACTGCCGGGTGGTTCAGCCGGCCGTTTTGGTTTTATCTGGTTCTGCTTGCGAGCATCCTGTCAGCGTTGGAATGGTTCCTGTATCAGCGGAGATTGATTTCGTAATGCTGCCATTCGAATTCACTCGCCCGATGCTGCTGATCCTGATCGTTCCATTCGCGGTCGTCCTTGGGATTTGGTTCGTTCGCAGCTTGAGCGACTTTCCAAAGCCGCAGCGTATCTGGTCACTGGTCACGCGTTCGTGCATCGGCCTGCTGCTGATTCTCTCACTCGCCGGACTCACCTGGTTACATCGGACACATGAACAATTCGTCGTGTTTGTTGTGGATCAAAGTCTGAGTGTTGGTGAGAACGCCGAAACTGCAGCGCAGGATTTTCTTAAGAACGTCGCGGAGAAAAAGGGAACTGACAGTGTTGCTTACATGGCGTTTGCTGCATCGATCGGCCACGTGCAGGAAGAGGCGGTAGTGTTTGGCTCGACGCCATCGATCCTCGGCAAACCGCAAAGTTCGGCCACCCCTGCCGTGCAGGAAATGCTGCCATCGTCCGAAGCCAACGCCAAACGCGATGGCACAAATCTGGCGGCCGCCATTGAAACTGCCGCGGGTTACATTCCGTCGGGATACGTGCCACACATCGTCGTGCTGACCGACGGCAATGAAACCGACGGCAACGCCATCGCGGCCGCATCGCGAAGTCGCGTTCCCATTACGACGATTCCCCTTCCAACGCGAGCCGAACCGGAAGTTCAGGTTTCGGAAGTCAACGTGCCAGCTGAAGTTCGGGAAGGTGAACCGTTCTTCGTCGATGTGACGATTCATTCAAACCACGATGACGAAGGCCTTGTCGAGGTGTATCGCGGCGACCATAAGGCTATCAGCGAAACGCGACTGTTCAAAACCGGCGAAAACAAATTCCGTTTTCAGCAGTCGATTGAACGTGATCGTATGGCGGCCTTTAAAGTGCGGCTGTCAGG
>JAYVNW010000058.1:0-2423 GCA_043758225.1 Candidatus Kuenenia sp.
GCGCTTTCCGATGTGCCCGATTGTTGTGAATCGCCACAACGTCTGTTGCCACTGCGTGATTGTCGCAGCCAGGACCGGCGTGTCATCGGGCTTTGCTTCTCGCCACTGCGCGCGGATCACGTCCAGCACGAGCGACGGCTGCCTATCGTTGATCATGGTCCACAGCGTTGTCAGGTACTTCTCGTTGAGCGAATGTTCGCGAGCCACCTCAGGAAGTGACTTTCTTCCGGCATACAATGCATCACGTTCAGTCAGCGTCGTCCTGAGGTACAATTCGAGTGGCAATCGTCCGCCACCGTTGGTTTCAAACTGAATGCCTTGCAAATTGACGGCCGTCGCGCCGCCGCTGTCGGTGAATCGAGCGTAGAAGCTGCGTATTTCGTCGAGCCGCTGATTTGTCCAGTCACGTGACGTTGTCTTAGAAGAGAATTCTATTCCGTGTGGAAGCAGCATCGCATGGCTGGCGATATCTTTGCCCGCATCCAGATACTTCTGAACCAAGGCAGGTGACATCACAAGCGCGTTCCCGACGTTTGTGAATCCTTCTCCAGCGGCGCTATCCACAGGAAATTCGCGAGCTGGTTCCAACGGCACGCCGGTGAGGTCCTGAATCGTGTATGTGAACTCAGCATTGTTTAGGCGTCGCAGCACAACCGGGCCCGGATCCCCCGCATTCGCTTTGGCATCGGCGTCGAGAACACTGCGTACCCAGTTCCGCAACGAGGCGTGTTCAGCCTTTGTTGGCTGAGACTTCGCGTCTTTCGGCGGCATTTCGCCATCGTCCATCATCTCAACAACGCGCTGCCATGGAATCACATTGCGGCGCATGTCGGCGACGGAATGAAATTGTTCAAGATCGAGTTCACCCTGCTTTTCAGCAGTTGAATGACAACCAACGCAATAAGACTTTAACGCGGTTGCCTGAGTTTTTTCGTACTCAGTCTGCAGCCTTGAAAACTCCGCCGGATCGTTTTGCGCACAAAGAATTGCGGGTTGGTATAGCAGATAGCAAGTCGAGCACAGGAAATGTACGTACGACTTCATAAACGACTCCGACGTAAAACACGGTGGGCTTAGAGGGCGGGATTCCTGAACGGGCAGCGCCAATCGGCGGTCCCGTCTCGGGCTCAGCGTAGCCGCAGTCGGAAGCGAATTGCAACTGATGGACAAAAAGAAAAACGTCCGGAGGGCTTGAGTCATAGTCGAGACTCAAGCCACCGGACGTTTGAGATTATTCACTGTCGCCTGAATCTCAGGCGTTGTAGCTGTTCTCAGCGTATTGCGACATAACTTCATCAATCATCCGAGGACGAATGATGCTGGACGGACGAGAACTCTGAACGACAACGTTGGTGCTGGATTCAACAATTTCGTTGCTACTAACGACGTCCGGCTCCGTCGTGACCTGGTCGTCCGTCTGCATTTCCTGCCGACTGGGTGCTGAATCAAATTCCGGTGAATCAGCGTCGTCTCCTATCAGAGGCGAAAGGCTTTCGAGCCCCGATGTTTCGTCAGAGTTGTGTGAGATTGACGGCAACTGCGATATCGAACGTTTTGGTGTCGACGAAGATTTCGTTCCGATAGAACTTCCTATCGATTCGCTGCTTGACGGTGATTTCAAAGCAACTCCGATCGCTGCTTTGTCTCGGGACGAGCTAAACAGAGAGGCAGAACTGGTTTGTCGAACAGGCATGTTGTTCGTTGCAATCGATGATGGTAAGGCAATTGTTGCCGATGGTGCTGGCGTTAACGCAGGCGTTGCAGCCGCAGGTTCGCTGCTACTCACCACTGTTCGCTGAACCTCGGGACCACCAAGGCTAAAGTAGCGAATCTGCGGCACAGCATCTTCCGCAGTGAGCACAGAAGGATCATCAAGTGAAATTTCATCATCGACCGGAAGTGATCCGTCGTCAAGACCCGCGTCCAGCGAGTCGATAACATCTTTCGGCACTTGATCTGAACCGCTGCTTCCAGAATCATCGACTGGGAAATCGGAATCTTTAACAACGCCTCCAAACGTCATAAATATGACTGGATCAACACCGTCATTCGAATTGTCCGATTTTACTTCGTCAATGGGCACGCCATCTTCCAGCATCAGCTCGTCGGTATTGCCTGCATCATCAATTTCGCCATCGGACGATCCAACAAACGAACGATAGAGCCATGACGGATCCCAACCACCCACGGGCGGAGCATCTTCAGATGGTACATTTTCGTCACTTACGAAGTCCTGGACGACAAAGTTTTCGTCTGTGTATGCAAGCTCATCGAAGCTCGTTTTTTCAACTGGAACGCTGTCATCCGCGATTCCAGCGTCATCAACAAATGCAGCTTGGTAAAACATCAATCTCATCGGAGGCACGTCGCCTGCGGTTGCATCAACTGCAGTGGCATCAACTACAGTGGCATCAAATTCGGTC
>JAYVNW010000059.1:0-4018 GCA_043758225.1 Candidatus Kuenenia sp.
AAGGCAAAATGATTCTTGATGCGAGTTTTGATTTCATCACGCACACGGCGGAATTCTGACATCTGTTCTTCATCCGAGCCTGCCGCATGAAACGGATCATCAAACGGCCATTGCCAGCGTTCGACGTTGGCAGGAAAGATCGGACAGTTTTCATCCGCTGTAGAACAGACTCCGATCACAACATCCGGCGGTGTTCCCCTGGGCGGCAGAAAGTCGTGAATGGATTTGCTGACCTGATGTGAAATATCAATCCCGCATTCTGCCATCACTGTCACCGCTCGAGGATGCACATAACCAGCAGGCTTTGCGCCTGCGGACAGCGACTCAAATCGATCGCCGTAAAGTTCCCTCAGAAATCCTTCGGCCATTTGACTGCGACACGAATTGCCCGTGCAGAGAAACAAAATACGCTTGCGAACCGACATAAATGCAATACCCATTCGATCAATGCGATTTTGAAACCATCGAAGATGGCGAATGGTAAGGCAACAATATCACTCGCGCCAAATGAACGACGAAAACTCGAATCGCAGGATTGAACAGGAGGGCGCAGAGGGAGCAGAGGATCGCAGTGCTGATTTGTGACTCCTCTGCTGCCTCTGCGACCTCCCGTTAAGATTTCTTCATCTCAAATCCTACGCAGCTTCAGAAAGTTTCGCCGTTGGGGCAGATCTTAACTCTTCCTTCATCGCTCCATTGAGAGTCGTTTCCAGTCGCTGCAGAATATCGGCAACGACAGCCCCGTCCATGACGCGATGATCGTAGGCCAGTGTCACACGGGAGGTGCCGGTGTCGTCCAATGGGCCGTAGGTCAGGCATCCAGTGTGGATCGAAGGCGGCAACTGAATCTCAGCTCCACGACCGGCCAATGTAGAAAGAAAGAAAGTTCCCAGGCGTTTCGCACGTGACTTCGTCGCAACGTTCAGATTCCACCACCAGATCATGCGTCGCAACAACGTCGGCACGGAAGCCAGTTGAAGCTGCTTTCGAAAAACCTGCCGCACATCTCCGTCGCGAAATTGATCAATCGCCTGTTGAATTTCCGCCAACGATTTTAATTCCGGCGAAGGAATCTGCCCCCAGAATAACCATGGCTCACCGCTTATCTGGCGTTGAACAGTCATTGTCGCCACGCTAAACGGATGCTGATACAAATGAGCCCACGGCCATCGATACCATGTCTGCCGCAATTCCGGCACTTCCAGAGCGACAATCGCAAACGCCTTCAGAAACAAAGCCGGCCAGGAAACACGCTCTGGACATGCATCGCGCGCCATGGAAAGTTCCTGAAGGTTCATTCTTCGGTCATGGGCGCACAATGGAACTGATTTGTGAAAATACAATAGATCCCAGCTCAACCGCCGACTGGCAGGAATTTTGATTCGTCGTCCGTTTCGATGATCCGTCATCCGCTGACACTCCGTTAATCACAATACCGTTCAAATAGTGAGCCGACGGCGCTAGCCGCGGGCCATTCGACACACATACTTTAGACATATGGCCCGAGGCTAGCGCCTGCGGCTCATAGATTCAACAAATATACAATGGTCACCGACCGACTGAAAGATCGGCGTGAAATAGTAGACAAATGGCAGAACAACCGCACTCATTGTAATCAGTGCCCGATGCGAACTTTGTGGACTTGAACTCATGAATACAACTTCACCTGCCAGAGAACTACCGGGACGACACTGGATATCGATCGCTGTCGTCGTGGGCTGTGTTCTGGTTTTGGCGGCGATCTTGCTGCCAGCAGTGCATCAGGCGAGACAGGCAGCTCGAAGGACGCAGTCAAAGAACAACCTGAAGCAACTGGGGCTGGCAGTTCACAACTACCACGATGTGTTTTCCCAATTGCCGCTTGGCGGAGATGTTCAGGCGGATGGCACGGCAAAGCACGGCTGGTATACACGATTAATTCCGTATCTGGCGGCATCGAATCTGTATTTCAGAATCAACATGAATCTCGCTTGGGATCATCCTGTTCAGGAAGATCTATTTAAACATCCTTTCTTCAATGAGACAATACCCGGTGTCGATCAATGTTACTCAAGAGACGGATACGGATTGTTGCACTACATGGCGAATCCGAATGCCATGCACCGCAACCATTGCGTAACGTTCGACGACATGACAATAGGAACTGCCAACAACTGGCTCTTCGGCGAAGCTTCCGGAAATTACGAGCCGTGGGGATACCCGTTTAATTGGCGGAGCCTGAAGACGCCTCTCAACAACGGCCCGGACGGTTACGGAGTTTGGACAGACGGCGGCTACATCTGCTTGGCCGATGGCTCCGTTCGATTCTTCTCAAACGCCACTGACACGGCATTGCTGAAATCGCTCGCGAATGCGCCCCCCGTGGCCACAAGTGAACAGACGAACGTTCCAGATCACAGACTTGATATGAGCCTGAGGCGCTAGCCGATTTTCTGCTGTAGAATCGGCTAGCGCCTCAGGCTCAATGGATACGTTTCAATTTTCCGCTCGCATGCTCTGTTGACGTGGCAAGTCGATAGCACAACCACTCGCAACCAGACAGTTCGGCGGTGCCCGTCATTAATCGCAAATCATAGGTGAAGCCGCTGACATTGAGACTCGAACGAGGTTGTCCGTCGGGTTCAAAGAAGTTCACCGGAGCATCGTTGTCGCGGGGAATGTGATGACAGATCATCCATTCAGGCGGCTCTTTCCATTCACCCAGATCGACGTACTCGACGGAACGCGGCGTGGAGCAACGAACCGCGAAGTATTCGATCAGCAAACGATTGCGAAACGGGTGATCGCTGGAGATGCGAATCGATTCCGGAGAGTCCTCCGCGATCATCGACATCGTCTGTTGATAGTGGCCGCGACCGTTTTCAGCCAGCTTGGCTAAATGCGTGAGATTTCCGGAGAGGAAGAGAATTGCCAGTAATCCAAAGGCACCGCGATGGAGCGATCGTCCACTGAGTAACTGCACTGCGCCAACGGAAATCGGAATGGCCGCGAATCCCACCAGAATTAGAAAGTATCTCTCAAACATCAGCCCCGCAGGCAGCAAGACCACTCGAAAGAGCGGGAACAGCACAAACAGACATGCGAAGAATTTCCACTCGTCCTGCCCGCTGCGTACCATTTTGAGCAGACCCGAGACGATGCCAATAACAACAACGGAGCAGTACAACAGTCGTGAAGGCTCGTCAAATGTACCTCCGGCAAATACCGACACAGCGTTGATGAAAACTGACACCGCATTCAGTCGCGGGCCGCCACCAAACGTCAAATAGCGAACGTCAACCAGATAGATCGCCCCCAGACAGACGACAGCGAGTGCATGGCAATGCAGCATTCTCTTGCACCACTGCAACAAACTCGGATGATCGAATGCCAGAGCACCAGACGTCCAGAAGACTGCGGCGAAGTAGTACTGCAAAAACGACAAATGCGAAAGCGTTCCCAGTGCACAAACACTTCCAAATCCCAACGCCGAAAGTACGCTTCGGTCAGCCAGATGTTTTCGAAGGCACCAGTGTGCGCTAAGAGCAAAGCACAGAGCCAGCGAGTAGCCGCGAGCTTCGGTGGAGTACTGCACGAACATAATCGAGACGGAGGAAATCAGCATCGCTATCGCGGCTGAACGTTTTCCCCACCGCAACGTCAATACGCCAGTCAGAAGAACTGCTAAAACACCAGTCACAAGCGATAGCAAACGCTGTTGAACAGGCCCGGCATTGGCACCACAAAACCACAACCACAACGTGTTGAGGTGGTGATTGTTGTCATGATGCAGGCTGATAAAAATATCCGCTGGCGATTCAATGCTGGCAGCGTGTTGAACGGACCACACTTCATCGAGCCACAGATCATTGTCGATCACTGCGACCCGCAGCGCAGTCGCCAACAGGGCCGCAACCACAAACATGGCAGCGGTTGTTGAGCGATCAGATTGTCGAAAAATGCTCATGACTTCCTGAGCCTTGCAACATCGCTACAATCGGCACACACGATTCATTCGGCAGTTGATAAAAAGCAACGT